>JBCBZE010000196.1:0-6605 GCA_039815505.1 Bacteroidota bacterium
ATTTTGTTTCTAGAAATAAACTCCCCATGGCCCGCCTTTAGTTTGCATTCCCCATTTTCGATAGCCACTTTGCCCCGGAGTATTACCGTTTCTGTCTTACCTTTTACCTGCTGTCCTTCATATGCGGAATAATCGCAATTCATATGATGTGTGTCCACAGAGATGGTATGTTCTTTTTGGGGATCAAAAACGAACAAATCCGCATCTGAACCAATAGCAATGGTTCCTTTTCGCGGATACATACCAAATATTTTTGCCGCATTGGTGGCACTTACCTCTACAAATTTGGTCAGCGATATCCTTCCCTTATCCACTCCTTCCGAATACAGTAATTCCATCCGATGTTCTATGGCCGGATGACCATTGGGTATTTTTGAAAAATCGTCCTCCCCCATTTTTTTCTGTTCCCACATAAAAGGACAGTGATCGGTACCTACCACCTGTACCAAACCTTGGTTGATTCCAGACCAAAGGGCCAGTTGATCTTTCTTCTCTCGAAGCGGCGGACTCATTACCCATTTGGCACCTTCAAAATCCTTTTCATACAAAGAAGCGTCCAACAACAAATATTGAGTGCAGGTTTCTACGAACACTTTTTGGTTCCTTTGGGTAGCCTCTCTTACAGCATTCAAGGCACCTTCACAGGTCATGTGAACAATATAGCCTGGACAATCCGTGTAATGGAGCATATCCGTAAACCTTGCAGACGCCTCGGCTTCCGTAACCTCTGGTTGGGACAGATAGTGGTATAAGGGGGAAAGGTTTCCTTCCGCCCTATTCTTGGCGATCAACGAATCGATCATATCACCATTTGTGGCATGAACGGTGACCAAGCCCCCATTTTTTTTAACGACCTTCATGAGTTGTACCATCTGACCATCATCTATCATCAAAGCCCCCTTATAAGCCATAAATGTTTTGAAGGAGGTAATTCCTTCTTCATTGATCATATGCACCACTTCTTTGGCTACCTCATCGTTGAAATCCGTGACGGCCATGTGATAGGAATAATCACCAATCGCTTTATCCTCCGATTTTTGTTGCCATGTTTTAAGGGCATTTGCCAGTGTATCCCCTTGGGTCTGTAATATAAAATCGATGACCATGGTAGTTCCTCCATGAAGCGCGGCCCGGGTACCTGTTTCGTAATCATCACTGGAATACGTTCCCATAAAGGGCATATCTAGATGCACATGTGGGTCTATGCCTCCGGGGAACACCAATTTATCCGTAGCATCGATTACTTTATCGGCTTTATAATCCAAATCTTTGCCTATTGCTACGATTTTTTCATCTTCCGTATACACATCGGCAATATAACTCTCCGAAGCGGTTACAACACGACCATTTTTAATTAGAATAGACATCTTATTTTTTTATCATTAACACATAATATACTATCGCAGCGATAATAAAACCGGTAAACCATGAAAGGGAATACAAGAAATTAAGTACAGGCACCCAATAACCTACCAAGGCTAAAAATACCCCCGAAAAAAGAGCGATCATCGCTGCTTTGTTAATACCTGTTTTTCCGTAGGCATATGTTCCATTTTCTTTGTACAATTCTGCCAACGCCAAGGTTTTCTTTCTTAGCATGTAATAATCTACAATAAGAATGCCGAGCACAGGGCCAAGCAAACCGCTTACAAAAATCAAAAAACCGGATATTTCATTCAACAACCACCATGGAGCTATTAAGATACCAATAATTCCTGTGATGAGCCCCCCTACCCTAAAGCTTATTTTCTGGGGCAGCAAATTTGAAAAAGCATTGGCCGGTGCAATTACGTTGGCGGCAATATTGGTGCTTAAGGTAGCAATCAATAAAAAGATTTGGGCAACGACAATTACAACCGGGTTTTCAAAATTGGCAATAAGGGAAACAGGATCCCAAGGTGCATCATCAGCGATAAGGACATCCTTAAAATTGATGACCGCGGCACAAGTAACAAAAATACCAACAAAGGAATAGAGCATCATGGTTCCGGGCAAACCTATAAACTGACCCGCCACTTGATCTTTTTGGGTTTTCGCATAACGAGTGATATCAGCAATGCTGATGGACATGGTGGCCCAAAAACCGACCATGGCCGTAAGCCATAATAGATAGCCCCATAGTTTAGATCCCGAACCGGAATTTGCATCTTTTAACGCGGCGGTTACCATACTGGAAACTACAGGTTGATCTCCTTCGGTATTTCTGAATAGGACCTGGACATTTTGTGTTTCGGTGACAAGTGTCGTTGTCGAAACTTTTTCTATCAATATCGGTTGGGACGTATAGGGTTTCCATTCACTTTCCCCCTCTTGGGTGAATAGTTTATAATCGTTTACCTTTACAGTTCCATCCTTATTTTTAAGGGCATTCAAATACAAATAGGACTCACCGTTTTCCGTGGATATCGTAGCCGAAGGGTTCTCTAATTGTTCACTTTGTTGCAATACAATTGAAAAGCCGTCCGCTTGGTCATACCCCCACCATATCAATGCCAATCCCATGACAACCAAAATAGGAGCCGAATAAGCTTCTAGCCATTTGATACTTTCGGTTCCTTTCCAGATGAAATAGATATTGATACACCAGAAAATAATAAAACCTACAAATTTACCTACGGATAGTCCCAGCGCTCCCTCCGTCCCCATGACAGCATTAAAAATGGCGTAAATGGCCAAACCTCCTATCCATGTTTGAACCCCAAACCAACCGCAGGCTATGATTCCTCTGGTCACCGATGCCAGATGAACACCTCTGGTACCAAAAACAGCACGACCTATTACGGGAAAGGGAATACCGTACTTAACACCGGCATGTCCATTTAACACCATCGGTACAGTTATGATCAAATTGGCCAGACCAATAATAATCAAGGCTTCATACCAGTTCAATCCTGTTTTGATCATGTAGGAGGCCAATAAGTAGGTAGGAATACAAACGGCCATACCCACCCATATGGCGGCTAAATGCCATTTGCTCCACGTACGTTGGCCTGGCGGAACCGGAGCAAGGTCTTCACTGTATAAGGGGGAACCGGAAACGTCCTCCTGTAATTCTACAATATCTTTATTCATATTTATTCACAATATTCATCGGCAATGGCCAAGGTCTTTGAAATAATCTCCAAACCTTCATCCACTTCATCTACACTTACATTTAAGGGAGGTGCAATAAAAATCCAATTCCATCGAACAAAAGTGAACATCCCCAATTCCCTTATTTTTGATGCCATTTTCAATGTGGCTTCCATTTGATTTGATTTGGCATTCCAAGGTGTGGTTGGTTCTTTGGTACTTCTATTTTTCACCAACTCAATGCATCCCAGTAGACCTGTATTTCTAAAATCCCCAATCGAGGGGTGTCTTTCTTTCAATTTCGTTACCTGTTGCTCCATATACTTTCCCATGTTGGATGCCTTATTTACCAGGTCTTCTTCTTCGATAATTTTAATATTTTCCAAGGCAGCGGCGCATGAAACGGGATGTGCGGAATAGGTAAGGCCTAAAACCATTGGGGTATCATTAAAATGATGCGCTATAATATCGGTAACGGTCATTGCACCTAGGGGAAGGTAGCCAGAAGTCAACCCTTTGGCCATACACATAATATCCGGTGTTATCCCATGGTGGTCCACTCCGAACATTTTTCCCGTTCTGCCAAAGCCACTCATGGTCTCGTCTATAATAAGTAGTATGCCGTATTTATCGCAGATATCCCTGACTTTTTTGAGATACATGGGCGGATATTTTATACATCCCGATGAACCGGATTCCCCTTCGAACAAAATGGCCGCTATGGCATCGGGGTTCTCAAATTGAATCACCCGCTCTAAATGAGCCGCGGCCCGTTCCCCACATTCTTCCATACTCGATGAATTCCATGGGCATCTATAAAAATAAGGGTTTTCAACATGGACAAAATTATTCACGGCCTGGTCATCCATGGCAAACTTTCTAGGATCTCCGCCAGCCGACATGGCCCCATATGTCGCTCCATGGTAGGAACGATAGTGTCCGATAATTTTATGTCTTTTGGTATAGATCCGTGCCAGTTTTATGGCATTTTCAACAGCTTCGGCACCTCCAAGGGTAAAAAAGGTCTTGGTAAGGTTTCCCGGGGTAATCTCAGCTATTTTTTTTCCTAAAACGCCCCTTACGTCTGTAGCCATGCCAGGGTAAACGTAACTTAGTTCCTGCATTTGTTTAGCAACAGCTTGGGTAATACGTTGATTTCCATGACCAATATTCACATTCATCAACTGTGAAGAGAAATCCAAGTATTTTTTTCCATCCCTATCAAAGACGTAAGATCCTTTGGCACGATGTGCACTAATTGGATTAAGCCCTCCTTGCTTTCCCCAAGAGAATAGGGTATAATCCAGATTATTCTTAACAATGTTGTTCATAGCTGTTTTCAAAGTAAGTGGATATCGTTAACTCATCCAATTGACTTGGGCTTCCGGGTTCCATTTGGTCGTAGTTTTTTTATTCTGTGTCCAAAACTCTATGGAGCTTCTTCCTGTAATATCGCCCACACCAAACTTAGATTCGTTCCATCCACCAAAAGAAAACGGTTCCCGGGGTACTGGCACCCCAATGTTCACTCCGATCATTCCAGCACTGGCTCTTTCCATAACTTGTTTGGCCAATCCACCGCTTTGTGTAAATACAGCCGCTGCATTGCCATAATTTGACCCATTTTCTATTTCAATGGCCTCATCCAGATTTTTTGCCCTAATAATGGAGATAACGGGTCCAAAAATTTCCTCACGGGCTACGGACATATCAGTGGTTACGTAATCTATAATAGTAGGGCCTACATAAAAACCTCCTTCTTTTCCTACTACATCGGTATTTCTTCCATCCACCAATACTTTGGCGCCACTGCTCTCCGCTTCCGAAATATACCGTTCTATCCGGGTCTTTGCTTCTCCACTTATAACGGAACCTAGGTTTTCTCCCGGTACAATTTTCTTGGCCTCTTCTACCATTCTGTCCACGATATGTTGCACTTTGTCCACACCCACCATTACCGACGCTGCCATACAACGTTGTCCGGCGCACCCCGACATGGAAGCTACCACATTGGAGGCGGTCATTTGAGGATTGGCATCGGGTAATACCAACAAGTGGTTTTTAGCACCGCCCAAGGCCACACATCGCTTTAGGGAGGAAGTCGCACGTTGATATACAATTTTTGCTACTTTGGTAGAACCTACAAAGGAAACCGCTTCAATTGATGGGTTGTCACAAATGGCCTCTACCACTTCCTTACCTCCGTTAACGATATTAAAAACACCATCTGGCAAACCTGCTTCCTTGAGTAACTCTGCCATGCGCATGGTGCTCAAAGGAACCAGTTCCGATGGTTTCATTACCATCGTGTTTCCCAAGACCAATGCATTGGGCATTGTCCAATGGGGTACCATATTGGGAAAGTTAAATGGCGTTATACAAGCCACTACGCCCAAAGGTTTCCTTTCTATCCTACACTCTACACCTTTACTTACTTCCTGAATTTCATTGACTACGATTTGGGGCATGGAAACCGCAAACTCGCATAACTCGATGCTTTTCTCAACTTCTGCTTGTGCCTCCCCATAGGTTTTACCATTTTCCAACTGCACCAAATTGGTAAGTTCATCTATATGCTTCTCCAATAAAGTTCGATACTTAAAAAATACCTGAACGCGCTCTTTCAATGTTCTTGATGACCATTCTGGATATGCATTTTTTGCTACCTGAACCGCCTTGTCCACGTCATTATAGGTAGACAAGGGAAGGGAAGATATAATACGACCGTCCAGAGGACTGATAACATCCATAGCGGCATGACCATTTCTCTCAAAATTGCCATTAATAAAATTTTGTACGGGTGGGTATTCCTTTATCTGTCCCATAATCTTTCTTTTTTATTGTTTATGATGGCCTTATTATAAAATTACAATAAATTATCAAAGACCTTGGTCTTTTGAAAAATCAAAATCTATTTTAGAAAATGGATTGTAAAAGGTATTATTCTTCTTTTTTGAACAGTACCGAGGTCCCCAAAAACTCTACAATCGAAATTTTAGGATTACCGAATAAATGGGTCTTGGAAGAACCGCTGGACGAAAGTTCGAAGTTCTTAAAGGCATAGAGTCGGGCAACGACGGACTCCTCCATCCTTGCTACGATCGTTGCGGCCTCTAACCTATCTGCTTTTAAGTTGGCATTTCCATCCAATCTTATTTGTAAACTATCGGTGGTCCCTTCCAATCTGACCGAAGTGTTCTTATGCATCTCTACGGTATTCTTTTCGCTGACGGAATAAATATCGGCGTTCGCTTTATCCTTTACGGCAATATTTAGCGAATCACTGTCCAGATTAAAATCCCCTACACTGTTCTCCTCCATTGTAATATCCATAATTTCCGCATTGGCATTGAGTTGTATCCTAGAGGTTCCAAAGGTGGTGACATACAATTTATCCGTATTTATGATATCTTCCATCCCTATTTTACCTTCCTTCATCGTAATACTTTCCAATTCTCTATAATTGATGGTAATCTCCAACTTCTTTTTGGCAATAATCTTGTAGAAAGAACTTATCATCAATGTACTATCCG
>JBCBZE010000149.1:0-8075 GCA_039815505.1 Bacteroidota bacterium
CCATACATGTGAAAAGATTGGAATTTGAACATTTCAAAAATTCGATACCAGGAAACTGCTTCCGATTTCACCAATACGATACCAAAAAAAATTCCTACGACTAAAAATTTGAAATACTTCATACTTAAAAGATCAAAGGGAATATAAAATGGGTCATGACCAACCCTCCGATAAAAAATCCTAAAACCGCCAAAAGGGAGGGAAGTTGTAGGTTGCTAAGACCGGTAATAGCATGTCCGGAAGTACAGCCGCCGGCATACCGTGTTCCAAAACCTACCAGAAACCCCGCTATGAGCAAAAGGGCAATACCCTTTAGGTTTAGTACGGATTGCCAACCATAAATCTCCTTGGGCAATAGCGACCCACCGATCTGGGAAAACCCCAAAGTCTCCAAATCCATTATGGTTTGATCACTTAAGGCAATGGTACTATCATCGGATAAAAATTGAGTGGCTAAAAAACCACCGATGATGGCTCCTAACACAACGGTAAGGTTCCAACGTTGGGACTTCCAATTAAACTTAAAAAATGTTGCATATTTACCTGCACCTCCAATACTACACAATGTTCTTAGATTCGATGACATGCCAAAGGTTTTGCCAAAGTATACCAATAAACCCATAACCAAGGCTATCAGTGGTCCGGAAACATACCAAGGCCATGGTTTTAAGAGCTGTTCCATATATTGTTTTAAACAAAAATATATCTAATATTGGAACATCTATGTAATTAAAGTTACAGAGGTTTTGGATAAAAGTGTAATGCGCGTTCTAGCGATGATCAATTTACAATTCTCCTTTCATAAACGAAACTCATAAACCCAGGGAGGTCTTCTCCTACCGTATTGATTAGACGATCTCCATTATCAAGTATTTCCAAAGTTGATAGGGCAGGATCCCCGGAAAAGGTAACTTCGGTCTCGTCCGAAAACCAAGTTCCCGATACGGCTGTGGTATCTGCGCAATCTATTACAAAGAGTAGTTCGCCAATAGGAATCGTATTAACTACCAAATCTACTTGGCTTAAGGTCCAAACAAGGTCACCATCGATCAACAGGGTTCCACTTAAACAATCCAATTCATCGACCATATTGGTCGAAGCGGTGCCATCTTCGTTTAAATCCAATGCAGGATTTACATTGACTTCGACCAGATCATATAATCCAAGCACATCAAAGTTAGGAAGTTCAGTTGCATCATCATCAGAACTTACATCACAGGAAATAAATAGAGCGATAAACGCGGCGAACAATACCAAGGATATTTTAGTAATTTTCATAACAATACTATTTTTTCCGAATATTATTGATTTTTTGGTAGAACTGAAAGTTATTTAGGATTTAATTTATAAATATATCGTATTACTTTTCATGCTTGTCATGAATTCCTTGTTGTGCGTTTAGTATTCCAAATGAATATTTCTTAGGTCAAAATTTGGGAAGCGATCTTAAGCTGTCTTTTATGATAAGTACAACATACTGTACCATATAATCTTAATAAGTAGTTACATTTTTTATGTAAACATCTAATAATGAATTGTTTAATTATCGCCGGTGTTTTGGCATAATAGTTCCTTACCCTTTAAGGTAATCTATAAAAATAAAAATAATGAACACACGGCAAGCTACCTATACCCAAACCGGTTTAAATCCGGAAAAATGGATTTCTGAGCATTATAACTATCTTTTCAATTATGCAAGAAAAAAAGTAGAACATACGTATTTAATAGAGGAACTTATCCAAGAAACTTTCTTTTCGGCACTGAAGTCCATGAAAAATTACAAGCAAAAAGCGTCGGAAAGAACATGGCTTACGGCCATCTTAAAACATAAGATTGTTGACCACTATAGAAAGCGAAATACGGCAAGGGGCGCTATTGAAAAGCAAATGATTTCCGATGAAGATTATAAAGTATTGTACAATCGCGAACTTTCTGAGGATTTGTTTTTTGAATCGGATTACTACAAAAATTCATCCTATACCGATCTTCAAAATAAAGTTTTAGCGGACATTGGTAAATTACCTAGACGCCAGGCAGACGTATTTACAATGCGGGTCATTAGAGGTTTTGAGACGGAAACCATATGTGAAAAATTGAACATTACAAGGGATAACGTCTGGGTCTTAATGCTAAGAGCAAGAAGAAATTTGTCCATAAGTCTTGGAGAGACACTTGGAAGATAAACATTGTTTCATACTACAATTAGTTAATTATGAGCTGGTTCAATAAAAAAAATAGTACGATTCAATCCCATAAATTGAATAGTAAGCCAATAAATGATTACATGGGCGTTACAATTTACAATGTACGGGACATCACCAAGATAACCCTTGAACAGGCCAACAAAATTAAAGAATATATAGACCAATTCTATTTGGTGGTCATCAAGGGGAACAGAATTTGGACGGAGAACGAACAACTATCTTTTACTGAAAAAATAGGCATTTTAGATGCACCCTTGACCTATTCGTTGCCGCAACCTCGGTTATCAAAAGAAAAAAAAGACAACCGTTTAGTACAAAGCTCAGGTATATTTTGGCATTCAGATCGTGCATATAACGATAACCCGTCGCATTTAAGCGTTTTCCAAATGACACAAATACCACTTAATGGAACCGAGACGTCCTTTGTTTCTTTGATCGAAAGTTATAAAGAGCTTCCTAAGGCCATCCACAAGGAATGGAATCACTATTGCGCTTTGTACAATAGTGATGCGATTCACCCGCTGATCTGGAAACACCCGTTTAATGGAGAGGTTACTATTTATCTAGACTTGGGGTTCATGACCAGTATTATGAATCCGTGCGAAAATGGTGAATATTTAACCGTTAAAGATAGCAATAGGGTTATAAGTCTGTTAAACGAAACCTTATCAACACAACGTTCTTTATATCATCATATTTGGGAAAAAGGAGATATCGTAATTGTTGATAATTATGCTGTGGCCCATAAAGCTAACCTTTCTTTGGACCACACCCATAGAATACTTCAGCGCACGACTACCAAGGGTATCCATTTTTAAAGCTAAGCAGCTTCCATGTCCAAAATATAAATATCAAATCCTGTCCCTTGTCCCTGCCGCAATTGCATTTCTCCATTGAACTGCGCTACCAGTCCTTGGACCATTTGCAGACCAAAAGATCCGGAAGTATCTATGTTAAAACTTTTAGGAAACCCAGAACCGTTATCAAGAACCTCAAGTTTATATACATTTTCTTTATCTGTACCGTTAAAATTAACGGTGATTTTTTTATCGTTTTGATCAGCGTCAAAAGCATATTTATAGGCATTGGTAACAAGTTCGTTTACAATAAGCCCTAAGGGTACCGCCAGTGTCATCCTAATTTCACTATCCTCTATGTCAGCGCTAAGCTGTACCCCTCTATGGGAATAATCATAGGAGTTTCTAATGTTATCGAGAAGATCCCTTAGATAAGTAGCCGTAGGGACCTTGACAAAGTTTTGTGTATTGTAAAGGTTTTGATGGATAAGGGCCATAGACTTTATTCTGTTCTGGCTTTCAACGATGATTTCATTTATTTTTTCGTCCTCTTTTGATGTATGGGAGTTTAAGAGGCTAAGAATGATCTGAAGATTGTTTTTTACACGATGATGTATTTCTTTGACCAGCAGTTCATTCTCTTTATGCTTCTTTTCAATGGTTTTTTTCTGATGGCTAATGATATCCACCGCTTTACTTTTTACCAGATATCTATTGTACGCAATTCCCAATAAAAGCAGCAATAGGACTCCTCCTATAATAAGACCTATTTTAATGTTTTTTTCTTTTTCAGCTTTTAATACCTGAAATTCGTTCTCAGCGGATAGCAGCTTTATTTCCTTGTCTTTTTTTTCGGTTTCGTAAGCGAATTCAAGAGAAGCTATTTTTTCTTTTTGATCAAGGTCTATTAAACTATCCTTAAGTCTAATGTATTTCTTATAGTGGTTTAGACTTTTTTTATAATCGCCTTTTATCGAATCAATGGAAGCTAAGGATTCATGGATCATCATTGCTAACTTTTTTCCCTTATAACTAGCGCTGTAACTTTCGGATTCTTCCAAGGCTTCGTAAAATGCTTTTTCCGAGGCATTGTACTTTTTATCTTTATAGTAAAGTTCTCCAAGACTGCAAAGGGCATCTGCTTCCTCGAAATGATCACCTGCATTTTTGTATAATAAAATAGATTCCCTAAATGTTTCATAGGATTTATCGTATGCTCCCAAGTCATTATATATATAGGCTAAGTTTCGCAGGGCGGATACCTGTATTTTTTTGATTTGATGGTTTTCCCCAACAGCTCTGGCCTCTTCCAACAACTTTTTTGAGCTGTTATATTTTTTATCTTCCCGTAAGATTTTTGCCGTATTGATCAGTGCGACCCCCATATCGCCAAATCGGTTATTTTCTTTTGCTATTTTATAGGTTTTGTCAAAGTAATAGATGGCCTTTTCATTATTTTTAGATAATTGATAGGTGCTACCTAAATAGCTTAAAGTGGTACTTTGAAGGGAATAACTTATCTTGTTTTGTTCTATATAGTCTTGTAAAGGGAGCAGTAACTCTAAAGCCTTATCCAATTTGCCCGATTGACAATATAAGGCTCCTGCCCTAATCGAGGTAGTTGCGATTTCAGTTACCGTTCCGATTTTTTTTGAAATCCGCAGGCTGCGTTCAAAGTTTGCAATGGCCTCTTTATTCTTTTTTAGTAGCAGGTAGGTTATACCCAAGTGATCATATGCACGCTCTTCCAAGGAATCAATTTTATGTTTAAGGGAAAGTTTCAGCGCCATACTGTCCACCTCAATGGCATTGGGGTAATATTTCTTCTTAGATCTATAGATCCCCCCTAAATTTAGGAGTGCGGTTATTTTTCCCGGAATATTCTTGTCCTTCTCTTGAAGCCGCAGTAATTTCTTGCCATAAAAAAGTGAGCTATCAATGGAAATAGGCTTAAACTTATCGCTCAATACTAGATACGCCTGGACTTTTTTAGAGGTAGATATACCCTTGTAAAGAACAATTTTTAGACTGTCTATCTCTTTTTCCTGGGTAGGCGTTATTTGTGCCACACCATGTAAATTACAAAACAGGAACCATAAAAAAAGCATGGAATAGGAAAGGGGTCCATGTAATGTGTTTTGATCCTTTCTTTTTAGGGCGGACCAGATTTTTGATCCCATGATGTTTTGTTGGTTTTTCATCGCTGTAATTTTTGGCGGTATCAGACTTTGCTTTATGCAAAATAGTATATACACGGTCTTTACTTTAGGTGGTCTTGTCTACCTCTAAAGAACGTCCCTTATTTAACCTAAGAAAAAACCGAAACGACCTGTTGGTAATATGTGAGTATAAATGGAAATAGGTTAGTTATAGATTATATTTTTATTTATCCCCAACTTTTTTATCTTAAAATCCAAAGTATTTGGGTGAAGCTTCAGGATTTCGGCCGCTCCCCCCGAACCGCGTATTCTACCGCTACAATAGGCTAAAGTGTGGATAATTTGCTCTCTTTCAATATCTTCCAAAGATTTAAGTTTGTACTCTTCGGTGTTGAAAAGTATATTCTGGTCAACGCTGTCCAATTTAATGGATAGTTCATTGTTCTCTGCAAGAATAACACCTCTTTCCACATAGTGCTGCAATTCCCTGACATTCCCTGGCCAAGCATACTTCTCAAAACTTGTAAGGGTCTTAGGGGCTATTTTTTTAACGGATTTATTGAGTTTTCTTGCGCTTGTTTCCAAAAAATAACGGGTTAGCCTATGAATATCCCCTTTACGTTCTCTTAAGGGTGGAATCTTTATAGGGAAGATATTAAGTCTAAAAAATAGATCGGCCCTAAAACTACCTTCTTGCACTTCTTTTGCCAAATTTTTATTTGTGGCCGCAATAATTCTTACGTCTATTTTTTTAGAATAATTACCGCCGATGGTCTCAATTTCTTTTTCCTGTAAACATCGTAACAGTTTAGCCTGACTACCAAGGGGAAGCTCTCCTATTTCATCCAAAAAAATGCTGCCTCCGTCCGCTAGTTCAAATTTCCCTTTTCGTTTTTCCGTGGCCCCGGTAAAGCTACCCTTTTCATGACCAAATAATACGGACTCGATAAGGTCTTTGGGGAGTGCGGCGCAATTCACCTTTATAATTTTTTTATCGGCTCTACCGGAAGATTTATGAATAGCTTCCATAAAAAGTTCTTTCCCGGTACCGGTTTCACCCTGAATAAGTACCGTGGCGTCCGTTGGGGCCACTTGGGCCACTTTTTTAAGAGCTTCATTTATAGCGGGACTTTCACCAATAATGGTGGTTTTGTTTTCACTATCTTGTCTTTTAACAGTTCCAGCCTTCTTTTTTTGTATGGGAGTATCTCCCATTTTTGCAAAACCAATGTCCAGCGCAACCCTAACATCCCTTTTGTCAAAGGGTTTTAAGATATAGCCTAGCGGGTTTGTGCGGTTCATCTCCTTTAGTGTCTTGGTATCGGAATAGGAAGTAATATAGATATAGGGCAACCTATATTGCTGTTCAATAATTTTGGCCAGTTCAATACCATTGGTTTCCCCCATAATATTGATATCCAAAAGGACTAAGTCTGGAAGTTCTTTTTTTAGGGCCGCTAGCGCTTCTTCGGCAGATTTTGCAATGCCCATTACCGCGTACCCTAAATCCGAAGTAGTTTGTCTTATATCCTGCGAAATAAGAAATTCATCCTCAACGATTAAAAGTTTTCCTGACATAGTCGGAGGTTTGAAAGTTACCTCATGGCGGAAATCGTTAAACTTGTCCAGCGTTTTGAGTTTGCCCATAGTACTGTACGAAGTCTAAAGTCGTGCCATGAAAAATGAGTCCTAAATATATTGATTTTTAAGCTTTTATATAAAAATGATACCATAAACAAACACAATATATGGGATATGTACAATTTATGGTGGTGTCCCCTATTAAAAAATGCGAAAGCTTCCAAAATATAGGATGCTTTTGTACCCGTTCTTTTCTGCTATGAATGTTGCACCTTTTAAAACAAGAACGAACAATCACAGGACGCGTTACAAAAAGTTATACATGCATGGATTCATGCTTTAAAGGTATTTTCATCAACTATTTTGTAAATCTACGATATATGGTATTTTTTAGGGATTCTCTTTTAAAAAAATAATTTTTAATACACTGATTATCAATTTTTTAGAAACTCTCCTAAAGACTGGCACAACTTTGGTTCAATATAGGATGCATTACGATGTAGTGAAGTAATTATCCAAACTCATTTCAAAATTAAAAACGTATGACTTTTTTCTTATTAAACTGCAAGACAAGGGCCATTGCAAATTATTTGTTGGTGCTTTTTTTATGGTTTTCCGATTATCTGGAGTTCTTGTCCAGTATTTTGATTATCTGCAACAAAGTACTGGCATTTATCATTTTGTCACTAAGCTTGACTACCAATTTTAAGTACGGTATTATAAAATTGTTCTCCATACGAACATATGGTAAAATAGAGCGTACCATAGCCGTATTGCTTCTTTTCCTACCACTTTTATTTTTTTCTATTTTGGAAATCTATGACATAACCTTTTGTATTGGATTTGGCGCAATACTGATCATTTTGAACATTATAACCGATTTCCGCACCTATAAATATAGGTATACACTTATATAGGATAAATGATACGCTTAAGAATAGTAAAATTAATACGCTAAAATGACATATTTATGAATGAAATGATTCGATTAGCTTCCCAATATTTAATAGCGGCAGAGTCCAGCTTTTTGCATGCCAACACCAATTATGGTGTGGTACTAAGTTTCTGTACAAAAGAATACTGTTTATCCACGGAGCCCCTAAACGAGAGCGGGTACAGGCTTACACTTCATTATGATTCCTTTTCTTTGGAATGGCGACCCCCAAAAGGTGTAGGGCAGAAACTGGATTTAAACGGCCGAAGACATTATGAAATAGTTCGGTGGATAGAAACCATGGCCATTGATACGGGGTTACCCGAAGCATTTAGATTTGATCATCGATTCCCTTACGTCAAAATAAGCCAGGACCATATGTTTTATATAGTTGATGATA
>JBCBZE010000060.1:0-13051 GCA_039815505.1 Bacteroidota bacterium
CCCGGGCATAGCGCCATGGAATAACCAATGTATCTAGAATCACTCCAATGGCGAAGGCCCTGAAGAGTCCGGATTCAGACGGATCCAATAAATTGGCCGACCATAATGGGTACGCCACTGCAATAAGCCAAACCGACTTATAAAATAATTGCAATAACAATAATGGCAGCAGTTTTATCGGATAACGAATACCCAAACCCATAAGGGTGGCATAGGCCGCCCAAAAACTATAGGCAACACCATCCAGGGGTTGCCATACTTCACTGGGGTATATAAGCTCGGTCCATGCCGAATGACCCAAGGTCAAGAAGGTGAGGAGGTAAAGGCCTTTCATGCCATACAATCTTAACTTTACAGGTCTTTTGGGTTCCTCAGTATTGTTTTGTACAGTAGCGGAAAGAAGGTTTTGTAGTTTCATACTAGTCCGTTTTTTTTACCCTACTTCATTTCAGGGTTGATTGATGATCGATAGTTTTAAAGATGGTATTGATTGTGGAAAACAATGGTGATGAAATATTGCCTTCCCAAGCACCTAACCGGGTGCTTTATATGTAATGGTTTTTTTTGGCGAGGGTTCACGGAATCCTTTTGTTACCAACCAAAGTGACAAGCTTAACTGTGCCAAACCTAGGGGTGCGTACAAAAGCATGGAGCCACCCCCAAAAAAAGCCCAAAGCACATTAATGAACATTATCAAGGCGCTCATAAGCCCCCAACCCGATAACAAGCGGGGAACAAGTTTGAGCCTGTATAGTACATAATAAAGTACGGTCAATGGCAAAGCTGATATCAGCAGATTTACGTAGTGCGCCCAAATACGCCTTTCCTGTACCAAACCACCCAAGGATTCCTTGTAGGACGAATGGGTGGTTTCCGGGAAATACTCTTGACCCATGGCCAATAGGGAAAGAATACTGTTATTTTCAATGGCTGCATTGGCAAAACCCATAATACAAAAGCTAAGATATAACAAAGCCATACCATCATTGAATTGCCTAAAAACCGGCAAAAGAACTACTGCAATAACAACCGATAAAACAGCGACCAATAAATCTAGCAGCACTGAGATTTTTAGTTGGGTTGCATTTCCCAAAATATCTACAAGGAAATTGGTATCGAACGTCCCGGGACCCAGCAAAATTTGTTTTACGAGTATACCCATGGCAAATTGTATTAGGAACAACACACCTGCCATATGTCCTATTTGCTTAGTTGATTTCATTTTTTTGTTTTTAAAGGATATGGAAAAATGTTGATTTTGTATTATTCGGTTTTTTCAAGGTAGTTAGGGTTGAATCCCTTTACCATAAGCCATATACTGAGCGTGATCAAGTGGAGTCCGTTTTGCCCATAAAACAGGAAACTTACCCCGTGACCAAAAATCTGAACCCAGGTTACGGTAAAAACAATAGTGACCGAAATGAAAAACCAAATGGACAAAGCCCTAGGAATAAGTCGTATTTTAAAAAGCGCGTAGTACAACAAAGCGCCGCCAGCGCTAAATATGCTCAATATCATAAAGTGCGCCCAAATGTAATCTTTGACCTGAAGAAGACCTAAAGTCTTATAATGGGGTGAATCTTGAGCACTCGTATTTACAAATTCCTGACTGAGTGATAATAAGGATAGGTGCGAAATATTACTAACAACAGTAATGGAGAACCCAACGACCCAAAGGGCAAAATATCCATAAGCGATACTTTTTTTATACTGTTTTAATATAGGAAGCAATACAATGGAAATGATGACCCCTAGTACTCCCGCAAGAAGGTCCAACACTATGGCAGTTTTCATTTGCGTTGCATTTTCGAAAATGTAGTTCAGGAAGTTTTCCGATGTGGCAAGCGATGAGGACAGACCCCTAAGGTACGTCCCAGGAGCTCCGGTCAGCATCATTAGTAGAAATAGTAAGCCTACAATTCGTCCGGTTGTTTTGATTGATTTCATGCTGTTCGTTTTTTGATTGATGATCGATGATTGATACTGAAGCAAGTTCAGTAGATGTTGGTAATTGTTCGTTTTTTGATATTTATATTTTATTTTCTCTTTTCTGGGATTAGTTGGAGATATCTATTTCATTACTGTCCCCGCTTATCTTTACCTTGGACCCAGAAGCCAAATTGCACTTTATAGATGCATATGAAAGCTCTAAATTTCCCTTACTTTCCTCTTCAAAATTGAGTTCTAAGTGGCTTCCATTTACCCTGCCCACAGTTTCCAAGCCGCCCCCTGAGTTTACATTGACTTGGTTAAGGGTTTCCATGGAAATAAAGACGATTACACTATCTTTATTCTGGGTGTGCTTGGTCTTTTCAATGATCAGTTCGTCGTCTTGGACTTGGGTTTTAATATGGGGCAACCAATTTTTTGGGGCGGTAATACTAAGGCTGATAATACTGTCTTGTTTCAAAAAAACCTTAATTCCCTTTTCTATGTTGAGTTTTTTAAAACGTGAGACTGATCGGATTTCGGAAGCCACTAGGTCGCCATCCACTTTAATCTCGTTCCTTTCTATATTGCTATGTAGCGATAACTGAAAAGCGAAGAAAAAAATCAGCAAAGCAATGCCCGTGCCTATCAAGATCAAATTACTTTTCTTCATGATCGGTATCTTTATGTTGGTTATACGCGTTTTTCACTTCTTCAAAATCTACCTCGAGCAATTTCATTTTTTTGAATACATCCGGAAGGATATCCTCCTTGAACTCCGTTCTTTTAATGGTAAGCACGGTTTCATACCCATTTTTTGATACAAAGTATCCAATACCTCTTTGGTTATGGATTACTCCTAGCTCTTGTAAGTGGTTAAAGGCCCGTATGGCCGTATTGGGATTAACCTCTACCATAACGGCAATTTCACGAACGGATGGTATTCTTTCTTCTTCGCGCCATTTCTTGGCGAGGATGCTTTCATAAAAGAAATCCACGATCTGTAAATAAATAGGCTTGCCATTATCAAAATCCATTAGTAAACCTCCTTTTCGATCAATTTAAAATATGCCGCTATTAGCATTACCGGGCCTAAAATGATAAACCAAAACCATTTGCCTATGATCTCAAAATCGGCACTAGTGCTATCAAAAGCTGCTGAAACCGATGAATCCCCCGAAAACATATCATATCCCATATTAAACATGGAAAAGAGAATACCGTTATAGATGAAGAAGCTAAAGAAGGCCAGTAAGAGTAGTAGCAAGGTTTTACCTATTCTATTTTTTGTAAAACCAATAGCACCTAATAGAAATAAGGGCTGAACAAGCATATAGAATTTAACCGACTGCCCATAGCTTTCTGAAAATATAGATAACCCATGAAAGCTGGTTTTAGATAAAAGACTTGCCAATAGTATGGCTAATTGCCCCACAAAGAATGCAAATAAAGTAAAGAACAAAGTATACAAAACGGATGTAGCGAACCAAGTGGCGGTCAATCGTTCAAGTGGTGATAGGGGAAGCGCAAAGTAAAAATGATTGGCCTTCTTATCATGCGCCTCCTTGAAAATGGAAAAGACAAAAAGCAGTCCTAAGGGAACATAAATCTTACCAAACAAACCGCCAAACTCGCTGGCCGTTACCAATCTATCCCCCCACAAACTAAACAAAAAACCAATAAATAGGAGGCCACCCGACACTAACAATGCCGTGACTATAGTGTTGCGAAGTAGGACAACATCCCTATAAATGGATAAGCCTATTCTTTTAAAGTTAAATGGTTGGTTCATGGGAAATACGATTTAATGTTCGGTTTATACGTTCTGGTTCATTAAGGACCGCATTGAACAAAAGCTCCAGATCCACTTCGGACTCATCTTGATCCTGTCTTGCCAGGACGGCCTTTCCGCCAAAAGTTGCTTCAGAATAGATAAGATCTTCCTTCACCCCGCGTGGAGGTTTTCCAAACCACAGATTTTCCGAAACAATGGATAATGGCCGATCAAAAGCTACTTTTGAATCATCCAGTACAATAACATGATTAATAAGACTGTATAGATCTCTGATCTGATGGGTAGAGATAACGATACACTTTCTTTCATCCACCGAGGAGGCCATGATTTTTCTAAACTGGCTTTTTGAAGGAATATCCAGTCCGTTCGTAGGCTCATCCATCAATAGTAATTTAGTGTTTGCGGCAAGACCAAAGGCAATCAATACCTTTTTCTTCTGACCAAAGGATAGATTGGAGATTTTCTGGTTTGGGAAAAGCTTAAATTCCGATAGTAAAGTTGAAAACCGTTCTTTGGAGAAGTTAGGATAGAAAGGGGAATTCACTTTTTCGTATAAGGCTATCTTAACCCCGGGTAACTCAAATTCCTCAGGTACTATAAATATCTCTTGAAGATACTTTACCTTTCGATCTGAGGTATCGTCTTCAAAGACACAACACTGGCCTGCCTTTGGATAAAGTAGTCCGGCCATGAGTTTAAGCAAAGTACTTTTTCCTTCCCCGTTTCTACCAAAGAGGCCATAAATATTGCCCGCGCCCAGCTCCAAATTAATGTTGTCAAGGATTAGTTGGCTACCGGGGTACCGGAATTTTACGTTTTTTATTCGTATCATAACTAGTGTATTAGTTATCTAGTACACCACAAATATATAAAAGGATTTGATAATACCAAAAATTTCCGTTCTTTTTAGGTATGTTGGGAGACGGTGATCCTAATTAATCATAGGTTATAAGTTTTTGGTTCCATCCTTTTTTGGTACTTTAGACAGGACTAATTTCAACCTGATTAAAATGAGAACTCCTTACCGCAAAATAGGGCTGTTGACCCTTGCACTTTTCTTGTTACCTTTTACTTTCAATGCCCAAAAAAGAAAAAAGAAAAGTACAATAACCAACCAAGTTTCGCAGGATTTATACACAAGTTTGGAATATAGGCTGGTTGGCCCTTTTAGAGGGGGACGTTCCGCTGCTGTTACCGGTGTACCGGGAGAACCCAATCTTTTTTATTTTGGAGCCACCGGTGGCGGTGTCTGGAAGACGGAAGACGGTGGTAGAACTTGGGGTAATATATCAGATGGTTTTTTTGGTGGTAGTATAGGTGCCATTGAAGTGTCCAAGAGCGACCCCAATGTCATCTATGTAGGTGGAGGAGAAAAGACGTTACGGGGCAACGTATCTTCTGGCTATGGCGTTTGGAAAACAGAGGATGCAGGAAAGACTTGGAAATCAATGGGACTTGAAAAAAGTAGGCATGTCCCTAGAATCAGGATTCACCCTACAGATCATAATGTTGTTTATGCTGCGGTATTGGGAAATATCTACAAACCCACACAAGATCGAGGGGTTTATAAAAGTACCGATGGAGGAAAAACATGGCGCAAGACCTTATTCGTAAATGATCAGGCCGGGGCCGTGGATTTGATATTGGACCCCAACAATCCACGTATACTTTATGCCTCCACCTGGCGGGCCAAGCGAACGCCATATAGTCTAAGTAGTGGCGGGGATGGTTCTGCATTATGGAAGAGTACGGATAGCGGCGAAACTTGGAACGAGATTTCCAAGAACAAGGGTTTTCCCAAGGATACCTTAGGGATTATTGGTGTAGCGGTATCCCCAAAAAACTCTGAAAGAATCTGGGCCATTGTAGAAAACAAAGAAAAAGGAGGCTTGTACCGTAGTGAGGATGGTGGTAAGAAATGGGAAAAAGTCAATGAGGAACGCAAACTAAGACAACGGGCCTGGTACTATACGCGTTTGTATGCCGATACGGAAGATGAGAACACGGTCTATGTGCTCAATGTGCGCTACCATAAATCCACCGATGGTGGTAAGACCTTCAATACCTTTAATGCTCCACATGGAGACCACCATGATCTATGGATTTCCCCAGAAAATGCCAAGCGTATGATCATTGGGGACGACGGGGGTGCACAAGTCAGTTATGATGGGGGAGAGACCTGGAGCACTTATTATAATCAGCCTACTGCGCAATTTTATCGAGTAACCACAGATAATGCATTTCCCTATAGGATTTATGTGGCGCAACAGGATAATTCTACCATTCGGATCAACCATAGAGGTGATGGGAATACCATTGGCGAAGAGGATTGGGAGCGAACCGCGGGCGGCGAATCGGCACATATTGCTGTTGACCCTACCAATAATGATATTGTGTACGGAGGCAGTTATGGAGGATTTTTGACACGGGTGAACCATAAAACAGGAACAGTACGGGGTATTAACGTGTGGCCGGATAACCCCATGGGCTATGGCGCCGAAGGAATGAAATACAGGTTTCAATGGAATTTCCCCATTATTTTTAGCAAGCACAATCCCAAAAAACTGTATACTTTTTCCAATCATGTGCATATGAGTGAAAATGAGGGACAAAGCTGGAATTTATTAAGCGGGGACCTTACTCGCAATGCCCCTGATAAATTAGTTTCCAGTGGTGGCCCCATTACCCAAGATAATACAGGTGTGGAATATTATTGTACCATTTTTGCAGCTAATGAAAGTCCATTAAAGGAAGGTCTGCTTTGGGTAGGTAGTGATGATGGCCTTATTCATGTTTCCAGGGATGGGGGACAAAATTGGGATAATGTAACGCCCACCAATTTACCAGAATGGTCCATGATCAACAGTATAGAACCATCGGCCTTTGATGAAGGTACGTGCTATGTAGCGGCGACCAGATATAAGCTAGGTGATTTTCAGCCTTACTTATATAAAACAACGGATTATGGCGCAACCTGGAAAAAAATAACGAATGGTATAAATAGTGAGCACTTTACCCGCGCACTCAGGGAAGACCCTAAGCAGAAAGGCCTGTTGTACGCAGGAACGGAGACAGGGATGTATGTTTCCTTTGATGATGGTGCCAATTGGCAATCCTTTCAATTGAACCTACCTATTGTTCCCATTACAGATTTGACCATTAAGGACAATAACCTTATTGTAGCCACTCAAGGTCGTAGCCTTTGGATAATAGATGACTTAACGGTGCTACACCAATTAAAAGACTTGGATCAAAATGCAAATACCCTACTTTACAAGCCTAAAGATGCTTATCGTACCAAAGGGAGCACTACCAAGGAGCCTTCAAAGACAGAAGGTGCCAATCATCCCAACGGGGTCATTACCCATTTTTATATAAAGGATTTGGTGGATAAGGACAGCGTTGCGCTTACCTATACATCCATGTCCGGAGATACATTGGCTACCTTTAGCAGATCTTCCAAAAAGAAGGATAAACGATTACAGGTAAAGAAGGGGGGTAATACCCATGTTTGGGATACACGTGGTAAAGGCGCCGAAAAACTAAAAGGTATGATTTTATGGTGGGCCAATCTAGATGGGGCAAAGGCGGTCCCTGGGAATTATAAAGTGCACTTAAATATAAATGGAATTTCTACCTCCCAAACCTTTACTATTTTACCCGATCCCAGAGCGGAAGTTTCCGTGGCAGATATGCAAAAGCAATATGATTTTGTAAACGATGTAAACAGGACAGTGGATAGGGCACACCAATCCATTAAGAAAATCAGAAAAATTACCGCACAACTAGATGCCTTTGATAAGCAATATGCCGGTAATGACCAGACTAAGGATTTGGTGGCCAAAGCAAAGCAAATGAAGGAGGATTTCGGCACCGTGGAAAAAGCCTTGTATCAAACCAAGAACCGGAGTAATCAAGACCCCTTAAACTTTCCTATAAGGTTGACCAATAAATTGGGACATTTGAACAGCTTGGTCACTTTGGATGACTTCCCGCCTACTGATCAAGACATTGCCGTGAAGAATGAATTAAGCGCCCAGATCAATGAGCAGTTAAAGACCTTTGATGCTTTGATCGATAAGGAAATACAGGAGTTTAATGCAAACTTCAATAGACTTGAATTGAATTATTTAGTTGTAGGGGATTAAATAATGAGTGTTCCTGTAATTATGAGCGGAGTTGAGATAAAGGTTTTGATGTATATTGGTAAAAACGTGATAGCACCCGAATGACCGACTACTACAATTACATAAAAGCACTACACCTTATCTTTGTTATCACCTGGTTTGCGGGCCTCTTCTACATACCCCGTTTATTCATTTATCATATAGAGGCTTCACAAAAGCCATCTCCAGAAAAAGAAATACTGGCCGAACAATTGAAGTTAATGACCAAACGCCTATGGTATATCATTACATGGCCCTCGGCCGTCTTGGCCATCCTATTTGCCATTTGGCTATTGGTATTGATACCAGGATGGTTACAACAACCATGGATGCATGTAAAACTTGGTTTCGTCTTTTTGCTATTGCTGTATCATCTCAGAAATCACAACATATTTTTACAATTGCAACGAGATGAGGTAAGATATAGTGCTAGTTTTATGCGGGTTTGGAACGAAGGTGCCACTTTGATTCTTTTTGCTGTAGTGTTTCTGGTTTCCTTAAAGAATGCTTTCAATTGGATTTTTGGCGTTGTCGGCATTCTTGCCTTGGGCATCTTATTGATGCTGGGCATAAAACTCTACAAGCGTTTTCGGGATGAAAATCCTGACGCATAAAACCCGTAGTATATGCATCAAATTCCGCAACGTAAAAGTATGGCCCCTTCCGGTTTATAATTTGTTTTTTGCTGTGCTTTGCGATGGAGCTTTGGCGTGATAATTGCTATCTTTAGCTTTAAATTGGGAATTCTTGTTCAAGAAATTATCACTTCGGTCGCGAATTTTTATCACCATGATTCTTTTGGTGCTCATTGCCTCGATTTTGATAGCAGGAGTCACTGTTTATCAATATCGGGAGCAATCCAAGGATTATCACCAAGACCGTTTGGAGCGTAAGGAAGGTCAGATACAGCAGAGTATAAACTACACACTCCAAAAAACTACCTATCCGATTACCACAGAGAATTTAGCGTTGATTTTTAAGGATGAGATCTATCAGATAGCGGACGTACAAAACCTAAACTTTAATATATATGATTTAGAAGGTCAATTGATCATTAGTTCACGACCTAAATTTGCAAACGATTCCATTTCCATATGCCTCCACGCAGAGGCATTGAACAATTTATCCGCCAGCCCCAATAAGCGATATGTAGAAGAGATTTCGACCGCGGGAGATCGTTATAAGGCGTCCTACACCTTTATCACGGATAAAAAATTTAAATCCATCGGGATTTTAAACCTCCCGTATTTAGAGGATAACTCCTTTAACAATATGGAGTTAAGGGAATTTTTGTTCCGACTTGCAGGGGTCTATCTTCTGATGTTGCTTATCGCCATTGGCCTGGCTTATTTTGTATCCAAATACATCACCCGATCCCTTCAGGTTATTTCCGATAAACTGAATCAGACCGATTTAACCAAACGCAACGAGAAAATTATCGTTGATGACCCAAGTGAGGAAATAGGGAAGCTAATAGATTCCTATAATGGGATGATAGATGAACTGGAACAAAGTGCGGTAAAATTGGCAAGAAGCGAGCGTGAACAGGCATGGCGTGAAATGGCGAAGCAAGTAGCCCACGAAATTAAGAACCCTTTGACCCCCATGCGTTTAAGCGTTCAAAGTTTTGAACGAAAGTTCGATGCCAATGACCCCCATGTAGGTAAAAAGGTTGCCGAGTATTCCAAAACATTGATTCAACAAATAGACACCATGAGCAACATAGCATCGGCATTTTCCAATTTTGCCGAAATGCCAGCTCAACAAAACGAAACATTGAACGTGGTGAAGATCGTTAAACTTGCGATGGATATTTTTAATGAAAATTACATTCATTTTATAGCGGATGAAAAAGAAATTATTGCCAAGTTAGACCGCACCCAATTAATACGGGTGGTTACCAACCTAGTGAAAAATGCCGTGCAGGCGGTTCCCAATGTTGCGTCCCCAAGAATTTTGGTTTCCGTAAGCTCGGAAGACGAGCATGTTAAGATTTCTGTGGCGGATAATGGTGTAGGCATCGCCGATGAATTCAAGGATAAGATTTTTGAACCTAAGTTCACCACCAAATCCAGTGGTATGGGATTGGGACTGGGTATGGTAAAGAATATTGTGGAAACTTATAGGGGCCATATCGAGTTTACGTCCCAACCCGGAAAAGGAACGGTCTTTACCGTGAAATTCCCTAAAGAATAACTAAATTCTAAAACCTTTTATAAATTAATAATAAAACGAATTAACCGATGAGTTACGAGAATATACAGGTTGACCATAAAGCGTCTTTGGCCATAATCACCATTAATCGCCCTAGAAAGTTAAATGCCCTTAATAGGAGTACGATACAAGAACTACATGACGGTTTTGACCAATTGGACCAAAATAATGGGGTAAGGGCAATTATCTTGACAGGAAGTGGTGAAAAAGCCTTTGTAGCCGGGGCCGATATTTCCGAATTCGCCAATTTTTCCGTCAAGGAAGGGGCTCGCTTGGCGGCAAGGGGACAAGAACTATTGTTCAATTTTATCGAAAATCTTTCCACTCCAGTAATTGCCGCTGTTAACGGTTTTGCTTTGGGAGGCGGACTGGAATTGGCCATGGCCTGTCATTTTAGGATTGCCGGCAATACTGCCAAAATGGGATTGCCAGAGGTCTCCCTAGGAGTTATTCCAGGTTATGGCGGCACTCAGCGTCTGCCTCAATTAGTGGGTAAGGGCCGGGCCATGGAGTTGATTATGACGGGAGGAATGATCAACGCTGAAAAAGCTTTGGATTATGGTCTGGTGAATCATGTGGTTGCACCAGAAGAACTACTTCCCTTATGTGAAAAAATTGCTGGCAGGATATCGAATAATTCTCCCGTGGCCATTGGTTATGCAATAAAAGCGATAAATGACGGTTTTAAGAATACAACCAACGGATATGCATCCGAGATAGAGGCTTTTGGCAGTTGTTTTGGGACAGCTGATTTCAAGGAGGGTACAACCGCCTTTTTAGAAAAGAGAAAAGCCGATTTCCCAGGAGCTTAGCATACGTTAAAAACCTACTTATGATGTTTGGAAAAAGTTTGTTCACCATACTTCTTCTTGTGACCCTTTGTGCGGTACAGGCGCAGGAAATCCCCGTAAATTATAATTTGGGAGAAAATTATAGCGATAGGTATAAATACTCTACCGTGCTCTCTATAACCGATAATGGTACCGAGGGGACTGTTTTAGTGCGAAAATATTATGGTGGAATGGTCATACGACCCAAAGGTCATTTCATAGAAGTATATGACAAGGACCTAAATCTTATAAGCGACTACAACTATAAATATTCTGGGGAACATATGGTAGACGGTTTTGTAAAGAACGGAAAACTGGTTCTTCTGGAATTGGCTTATAATTATGATAGGAAGACCTATGAATACATAGCGCATGAGACCTCCTTGAGCGATTTTAATTTTTCTGAAAAAGTGATTCTTTCGGTTTCTTCAAAGGAAGTAATCAACCCACTCGCCGTGAATAAATTCAATCGAAATTTCTCTAATGGATTTTCTACCACAGTTTTCTTTAACGATGAAAAATCTGCATTTGCCATAAGTATACACCATAGACTAGGAAAAAAGCAAACCTATAAGTTGCATTTGTTCGGAATCGATTTAAAAGAACGTATCAACTATGATTTTACGGGGCAAATCGAAGAAAAAAATTATGCTTTTGAAAATATTGCGGTGAGCCATAATCTTGAGTCTTTTTACCTCATGGGCAAGGCTTACTTTAAAAAGCGGCGCTTTGAGGCGAAAGAAAGAAGGTTTCAATACGAGTTGGTGCGAATTTCCAAAGAAGGACATACCGTTCAGGAGTTCAATGATCCCGGTAGATTTCCAGAGTCGTTGAAACCTATTTTAACGGATAATCAACTGATTGCCGTTGGTTTTTACGCGGATAGAAAGGACAATCGCTACAACGGATTGGTCTATTTTAAGATGGATGCTAAAACGTTGGACATACAATCTAAAAAATACAATGCTTTTTCAGAGGAGTTTATGTTGGACAAGTTTGGTAGGGAGGTAGATGCTGAAATTAAAAATCTAGTCTTTAAGGACATTCATATAACACCTAACAAGGGTATTATATTCAGTGCCGAAGAATATTTTGTTACCAAAGGGGAGGATAGAAGTGCTACCGGTTCCCAAGTGCGTATAGACCGCTATCATTATAACGATATAGTTTGTGCCAAATTAGATGCCGATGGCACCATGGCTTGGGCCAGAAACATCAACAAAACGGAAGTTACCCAAGGGGATGCCGCTTATGCCTCCTATACGGCTTATGGAAAGGACAATGATATGTATTTCTTTATGAATTCCGGAGAGAATCCACAAAAACTTAGTAGGGAACGTATGCTCTTTAAACAAGGGTACAGTCGCAACCCCAATATGTTTGTTATAAAATTGGATGCGGAAGGAAAAATGAGTTACAAAAAATTAATAGATGACAAGGAAGTTCGATTACCTATTATGGTTTCCAAACCTTTAATCAATAAAAGTGAGGATGAATTGCTTTTTTATGCTAAAAGAGGAAGCAAAAAACAGTTGGTGAAGGTTTCAATTTTATAAGAACGCAACCCATTTTGCTTTCCTAT
Source organism: Bacteroidota bacterium (assembly GCA_039815505.1). Classification (GTDB taxonomy): domain Bacteria; phylum Bacteroidota; class Bacteroidia; order Flavobacteriales; family Flavobacteriaceae; genus CANLWN01. Next base: position 12,517 of record JBCBZE010000060.1, read on the forward strand.
ATCTTCAGGAAAACTGACCTGCTTACCTTAAAATTCTATGATGTTCAATTCATCAACTTGGAAAAACAATAGTTAAAGTTGGTGTCAATATTGGATTTATTCCATAAATTTGGAATAAATCCAATAAATTGAAAAGTAAAGACTACATAAAAGGCCGCGGGGCCCAACAAAATGTGCCCAATAAGTTTCTACAACACATTTATGAAACCAGAGATGACTTTTTGGAGTTTTGTCGCATAGAGGGAGAGGAGGCCGATAGTAATAAGACCCAATATATTCCTATTTTCCCAAAGACCATTGTAAACAAGGTAGACAGCCCGGATGTAGGGATGTTGTATTCTATGAACACCTACCAGGGGTGCGAGCACGGTTGTATTTATTGTTATGCACGAAATACCCATGAATATTGGGGGTATAGCGCTGGCCTCGATTTTGAGAGAAGAATTTTGGTAAAGAATTCTGCTCCTTTGCTATTGGAAAAAAAGTTGAAAAGCAAGAAATGGAAGGCCCAAACCATCGTAATGTCCGGAAATAC
>JBCBZE010000263.1:0-5005 GCA_039815505.1 Bacteroidota bacterium
CGGAAGGTTTTAAAGTATTGCGCCAATCTATCGGATTTCAGGGGAACGTCTATACCTCCTTGCAACCATTTACTCTGTGTTGCTATACCGGCCGGACAGCGATTGGTATGGCATACTTGGGCCTGTATACACCCAATGCTCATCATAGCTTCCCTGGCCACATTGATACAATCAACACCCATGGCAAACGCCATGGCCGCCTTGGCGGGAAATCCTAATTTACCGCTACCGATAAATACCAATCTATCTGTTAATTTTCTCCGCTCGAAAACCTTGTACAGATTGGAAAAGCCATAGACCCAAGGTAAGGAGACATGATCCGCGAAACTGGGAGGGGCGGCACCCGTACCTCCTTCGCCGCCATCTACAGTAATAAAATCCGGTCCTTTTCCGGTTTTAACCATTAAATCCGCTAATTCTTCCCATTGTTCCAACTTGCCCACAGCACCTTTTATACCTACGGGCAGCCCGGTCTCTTCGGCAATGCCCTCTATTAGTTCCATGAGTTCGGGAACCGTATTAAAGGCTGTATGGGTAGCTGGTGAAAGAACGTCCTCACCTATTTCCACACCTCTTATCTTTGCAATCTGTGGCGTTATTTTGGCTCCGGGAAGTACACCGCCTTTGCCCGGTTTGGCACCTTGGGAAAGTTTGATTTCAATAGCCTTTATACACGGGTTTTCATCCACTAGTATCTTCATTTTTTCCATGGAGAAATTGCCTTCCCTGCTTCGAACCCCAAAATAACCTGTCCCAAAATGAAAAATAACATCGCCTCCTTTTTTGTGATACGGGGAAAGACCTCCTTCACCCGTGTTGTGATACGCATCACATTTATGGACTCCCTTGTTCATTGCTTCTATTGCCGCCGCCGAAAGCGAGCCAAAGCTCATGGCGGAAACGTTAATGATGGATGCAGGTCTATACGGTTTGCTGCGTTTATTATAGGCACCGATTACCTTGGCACAGGGAAGAAAAGTGTTGTCTTTGGCATTGGGGTGGCCCTGACCAACGGTATATGCCATCATTTGATTCTTTATAAAGATATGCTGATGGGCATAAATATCCCTGTCCGTACCAAAACCTTCATAATTATTTTCTTTTTTTGCAGAGGCATAGATCCACCCTCTTTCTATACGGTTAAAGGGAAGTTCTTCCCTATTGTTCGCTACAAAATATTGACGCATTTCAGGGCCTATGCTCTCTAACCAATATCTTAAATGCCCAACTATGGGGAAATTATGGCTAATGGTGTGGGACCGTTGAAAAAAAATATCCCGCAAAGCCACTAAGGCTAAAAATACCAATATCCATGCCCACCAAGGAATGTTGGAAAATATGTTCAGTAAAGCATCCATAGCTATCACTGATTTAAATAATCCAAACTCAATTGGGTCATTGCCTTTACCCCAAGCAATAAACCGTTATCGTCAATTTTAAAATCGGGCGTATGGTGAGGGAAAGCTTCCGTATTTCCTGGGGTCATGCCCCCTAAAAAGAAATAAAAACCGGGTACTTCTTTTTGGAAATATGAAAAGTCTTCAGCTCCGGTAATTGCCTTATGTATCAATACATTTTCTTTCCCAGCGGCATTTTCAAGGGTGGGAACCATTTGTGCCGTAAGACCAGGATCGTTATACGTTATTTCCGTAGTATTTTGAATATCTACGGTGGCTTCCCCACCATACGCTTGGGCAATGGCCGGTACCATCTCTTTCATACGTTTACTTATCAAAGCCTGCATGTCATAATCCAAAGTACGTACGGTACCGATCATTTCGGCACTTTCAGGTATAATGTTAAATCGCACGCCACTTGTTATTTTACCAACGGTGATGACCGCTGCTTCATTGGTAAGTTCAGATTCCCTACTGATGATGGTTTGCAATCCATCAATGATCTTGGCACTTATGAGAATGGGATCTACACCGGCCCACGGTTGTGACCCATGTGTTTGTTTCCCTTTTACATTAATGACAAAACGCTGGGCCGCTGCCATACTACCGCCAGACTTATAGCGTATGGTACCGATAGGTGTTGCGGAGTTAATATGTAATCCAAAAATGGCATCTACTTTAGGGTTTTCCAGCACTCCTTCCTTAACCATTAATAAGGCACCACCTTCTTCACCTGGAGGCGCGCCCTCTTCCGCCGGTTGAAAAATAAATTTTACCGTTCCCTTGATTTTATCCTTGTTCTTTGAAAGAATTTCGGCTACACCCATTAAAATAGCGGTATGGGTATCATGACCACATGCATGCATAACCCCAACTTTTTTTCCCAAAAACTCGGAGGTAACGGTAGATTTAAAGGATAAGTCGTTACGTTCGGTAACCGGAAGGGCATCAATATCCGCACGGAGGGCAACTACCTTACCCGGAGCATCTCCCTTTAAAATACCGACTACCCCTGTTTTTGCAACTCCCGTTTGTGTTTCGATTCCCAAAGACCTAAGATGGGCAGCAATTTTTTCCGCCGTTTTAAACTCGCGATTGGAGAGTTCGGGGTTTTGATGGATATCTCTTCGCCATTCTATTACCTTACTTTCAATTGCGTTGTATTGGTCATCTAAGTTTGGGCCTTGGGCCGTGATAAAAAAACTGGAAGATAACAATCCAAATAGCAAGAACTTTTTCATAATCGATTTTATTTTTTAAAATTTTATGAGTTTGTAATTTTCGTCCTGTAAATTGATCAATGCCGTCATAGCGGAAAGGGATAGCTGTACTCCGTCAATTAAATTGCTCTTGGGAATACCCCTGGCTTGGGATGATTGCCCACAAAACACAATTTGAACATCAGCTGCGATCAAGGCCCTAATTAATCCGGTATTAGGGTTTGTAACACTATACCTTTCCCGATATGCCTCATCATTCATAAGATCTTTTGAAGCCTTGTTATGAACCACCAAAGCTACTTTAAGCTGGTTCTGGGGTACGCCGTTTTGCGTATGCATGTTAAGAAAACGAGCGGCAGTTTCTATACTAGGATTTACCTTTTCATGGCTTTCGGGGCTTTGCATAATGTCGAATACCGCTTTGTATGTTTTGGAGGTATCTATTTGGATATCGGTATTTTCTATTTTAAAGACTTTACCATATTCTTTAATCACAGGTCCGGCCTTTTTCTCTTGGGAGCGCACAACAGCATTCATGAAAATAAAGAGAAATGTAAAAAGTAAGGTAGCGTATTTTTTCATCTAGCCCTTTTAATGGCTTAAATATATTCAAATCATAAGAAATCCCCCTGCTATTGTTCATAATTATTACAAGATGACTTTAGGATAGTAGTAAGAATAGCTAAATTTACCTTTCTGAAGTTCATAACCTAACGAGATTGAAAAACTATATTGACGAGCTTAACGAGGCGCAGAAAAAACCTGTTCTGCATAAGGATGGACCCTTAATGGTAATTGCCGGCGCAGGTTCGGGAAAGACCAGGGTATTAACATATCGTATTGCCTACCTTATGTCCCAAGGAGTAGATGCCTTTAATGTTCTGGCCCTTACCTTTACAAATAAGGCGGCACGCGAAATGAAAAAGCGTATTGCCGATATTGTGGGTACATCGGAAGCCAAAAACCTTTGGATGGGTACCTTTCATTCCGTATTTGCCAAGCTCTTGCGTTTCGATGGCGACAAACTTGGCTATCCCAGCAATTTTACCATTTATGATACCCAGGACTCCCAACGTCTCATCGCTTCCATTATTAAGGAAATGGGATTGGATAAGGATATCTACAAATACAAACAGATTCAGAATAGGATATCGTCATATAAGAACAGTCTTATTACGGTAAAGGCGTATTTTAATAATCCCGATTTAATGGAAGCGGATGCTATGGCCAAACGTCCAAGAACCGGAGAAATTTATCAAAATTATGTGGACAGGTGTTTTAAGGCCGGGGCCATGGATTTCGATGATCTGCTTTTACGTACCAATGAATTGTTGACCCGTTTTCCTGAGGTATTGATGAAATATCAAGATCGATTCCGTTACATTTTGGTAGATGAGTACCAAGACACCAATCACTCGCAGTATCTAATTGTAAAAGCCCTGTCCGATAGATACCAAAATATTTGCGTAGTAGGGGATGATGCCCAGAGTATCTATTCTTTCCGAGGAGCCAACATAAGCAATATCCTTAACTTTCAACGGGATTATGACGATGTGGCGGTTTACCGGCTGGAACAAAATTATCGTTCTACCAAAAATATAGTGAATGCAGCCAACTCCATTATCGCCAAAAACAAGGACCAGCTAGAGAAGGTAGTATGGACGGCAAATGATAACGGGCCTATGATCAAAGTACACCGAAGTGTAACCGATGCTGAGGAAGGTAGGTTTGTGGCGAGTTCCATTTTTGAGAGCAAAATGCAGCAACAATTATCCAATGGGGAATTTGCGGTGCTTTACAGAACCAATTCACAATCCAGGGCAATCGAGGACGCATTGCGAAAAAAGGATATTGCCTATCGTATTTATGGAGGACTATCCTTTTATCAACGGAAAGAAATAAAGGACCTACTGTCTTATCTTCGTTTGGTAATTAACCCAAAGGATGAAGAAGCCTTAAAGCGTATCATTAATTTTCCTGCTCGGGGGATAGGGCAAACCACGGTCGATAAGTTATTGGTAGCGGCAAACCACTATGGTCGTTCCATTTTCGAGGTGATGGAAAATTTGGACAAAATTGATCTAAAAATCAACTCAGGGACCAAAGGAAAGCTAAGTGATTTTGTAACCATGATCAAGAGTTTCCAAATCATGAACCAAGGGTCGGACGCTTTTACCTTGGCAGAACATGTTGCCAAGAAAACAGGTATTTTATTGGAATTCAAAAAAGACGGTACTCCCGAAGGGGTAGCTCGTATGGAGAATATTGAAGAGCTTCTAAATGGTATCAAGGACTTTGTGGAGGGGCAAAGAGAATTGGTGGATGCTACCGGTGATATAGGTGAATTTTTGGAAGATGTAGCCTTAGCTACGGATTTGGATAAGGATA
>JBCBZE010000206.1:0-6243 GCA_039815505.1 Bacteroidota bacterium
CCCATCATGTTAAACAGAATAGATGCAAAACAACCAACCCAACAAGTACATAGAACTTAAAATAGATCGCGGTTTTGGAGATATCATTACCGTTTATTTTGATTTTATAAAACAAAACTTAAAAAAATTCACCACTATTTTTTTGAGCTATAATGGTATCTTTTTGGTAGGCCTTCTTATTGTGAGTTATCTTTTGGTATCCGGTTTTATTGGAATGATTACCTATGGGAACAATAACACTTTTGGGGATATAAGTGGAAGTGAAGAAACCTATATCATATATCTTGTTGTTGGTTTTGTTTTATTTTTCCTGATTTTCATCATTGTAGCTATCCTGAATTATAGTTTGGCCGGTTCGTACATGATACGATATGAAGGGACCAAGGGCAATAGTTTTAACAAAAAAGAAGTATGGAACCTGTTTAAAGAGCGTTTGGGAAGGATCTTCATATTTGTCCTACTATTGATTTTTCTTTATATCGGTTTTATGGTGGTCAGCCTCATATTGGCCTTTATTCCCCTACTTGGAATTTTTGCACAGTATATTGTTCAGTTTTTTATCGCGGCTTGGACAGGGGTTTCCTTTTTTTGCTTGTTGCAGGAGGATAAAGGAGTAACGGAAGCCTTCGGTGAAGGTTGGGGCCTAGTAACGAAAAACTTCTGGAAATCGGTGGGCGTCAATTTTATCTTGGGGTTACTAAACGGTATTCTTCTATTGATAGTACTAATTATTCCAGGTATCCTTGTAGGCGTTTATGCTTTTCACGTAGTTCAGAACAATGTGGATGTCAACGCTTCTGTGGTACCGACCATAATTTTCACCTTAGGAACCTGTGTATTTCTTATTCTCGCGGTCTATGCACAATGCCTATCACAATTTGTGAACGGCGTGCTCTACTATGCCCTACATGAAAAAACCTATAATACCAATACACGAAGTAAAATAGAACAAATAGGAAACCTGGAACAGTGATCAAATTTTACCTTTTATTGGTACTGAACCTCTTTTTCCTGATGGGATTCGCCCAACGGGAAAACGATTCCGTACCCTCGGATGATACGGCTACCGTATTGGACATCCGTTTCTTTGATGAGGGCCTTAACGAAAGATATACGGGAGACGAGTTCAATTATGACATAAAAGATGGGGAGGCACAAAATCTGCTGGAACGATTTTTAAGATGGCTAAGTAATTTACTTGGGGATACGTTTGGGTTTTCCATTGATCCGGAGACCCTAAAAGTCCTTGAGTTGGTCATCTATTTGCTCATGGGGGGCTTGGTCATCTACTTTTTAGTGAAATTCTTTATTGGGGAAAAATTATCCTCCATTTTCACCAAGAAAGCGACTTCCATTATCGATATTAACCTCTCGGAAGAACATATAGAAAATGTAGACTTGGATGCATTGATAAAATTGGCCTTGGAACAAAAGGATTATCGTTTGGCGGTTCGATATCAATACCTGCGGACCTTAAAAGATCTATCCCAAAAAAATATCATCGAATGGCATTATGAAAAGACCAATACCGATTATCAAAGGGAAATTACCACACCAAGGGTACAATCCCTTTTTAAGGAAGTTTCCTATTTGTACGATTATATATGGTATGGGGAGCAAATCATAGATGAACCAAAATATGTGGCCGCCAGATCAAGGTTTGTCGCTTTAACCAATCTTATACCTGAATAAGCCTTGGATAGACGTTCAAAAATAATCATAGGAATATTTATAGCCGTTCTGACGGGTATTATCATTATGGAAATTATACGTCCAAAACCCATTAATTGGAGACCGTCCTACACGGCTACGGATAAGATTCCTTTTGGATGTTATGTACTGTTTAATGAACTGCCCGGTCTTTTTCCAGATAATACTATAAAACCAATAGATAAGAGTGCCTATGAAACCCTAGCGTACAGGGATCGGGATGACCGGTCCAGTTTCATATTTATCAATAACGGAATTGATTTTGACCAAGAGGAAACGCGGGAGCTCCTGGATTATGTGAACGACGGAAACGATGTCTTTATCGCTTCTACCTATTTTGGTCATCTTCTATCGGATACATTGAACTTACAAATGCAATCTTCGTATACCGTTAAGGAGGATACCATTACAACTTTCCTGACCAATACCACATTCCCCAAGGCTAAATTTCTTTACACCAGGGGATTATACAAGACTCATTTTACAAGTGTGGATACCTTAAATACTACCGTTCTTGGATATTTAAATTATTCGGTAAAAAACAGTCTGCTTCAAAATGACCCGGAGGATATTGAATATTTTTCCAAACCTAATTTTGTCAAGGTACGTTTTGGAAAGGGTTCTTTTTACCTAAACTCAACACCACAGGCCTACACCAATTATTATATGCTTCGCGGCAATGAAGATTATGTGGCCCATACATTTTCTTACCTGTCCGATAAACCCATTGTGTATTGGGACAATTACAAAAAATCTGGACGTGTCATCATTGATTCCCCCATGCGCTTCGTCCTGAACCAGACGGCCTTAAAATGGGCCTATTACCTAAGCATGTCCGGATTGTTGGTGTTTTTTATTTTCAAGGCCAAACGGCAACAACGGGTCATTCCCATTATTGATCCCTTGGAAAATTCCTCGGTAGAATTTGCAAGAACCGTAGGCAGTCTCTATTATCAGCATAAGGATTATACCGATTTGATTGCCAAAAAGTTGAAGTATTTCATGGAATATATCCGGAGTCATTATTACTTGGACACCAACACCATAAATGAAAAAATGGCCATAGATTTAGCGGCTAAATCCGGTAAATCCAAAACTGAGACCAAGGCATTGATAGATTTTATAGGTTACCTGAAAAATAAAACCGTACATACAGAACAAGATATCATTCAATTGAACAAGAAAATAACATTGTTTAAACAATAAATATGGAGGAACAGAACCAAGAACCGGAACAAAATCCGTTAGAATTCAGTACACGAATAGATTTGACCAAATTACAAGAATCCGTCGCCAAAATAAAATCGGAATTGGGCAAGGTGATCATAGGGCAACAGGATATGATAGAACTGCTGATCATTTCCATTTTGGCGGACGGCCATTCCCTGATAGAAGGGGTCCCGGGGGTAGCAAAGACGGTCACGGCCAAATTATTGGCCAAGACCATGAACGTGGACTTTAGCCGCATACAATTTACTCCGGACCTAATGCCCAGTGATATTCTGGGAACTTCGGTATTCAATGTAAAAACATCCGAATTTGAGTTTAAAAAAGGCCCGTTGTTCTCCAACATTATCTTAATAGACGAGATTAACCGTGCTCCTGCCAAAACACAGGCGGCCTTGTTCGAAGCTATGGCGGAAAGACAGATTACCATTGACGGTTCAGCATATGCCATGAAACCTCCCTTTTTGGTATTTGCCACCCAAAATCCCATTGAACAGGAAGGTACATATCGTTTACCTGAAGCGCAATTGGATCGATTCCTTTTCAAAATCACCGTAGATTATCCCACCTTGGAAGAGGAAATCAAAATTCTGGAAAGCAAACACCAACAAAAAAAGAAGGATGTAGAAAGTCTGATCACCTCCGTATTAACGGCAAAACAAATAGCGACCTACCAGCTTACGATCAAGGATATAATCGTTGAGGATAATCTCATGAAATATATTGCGGGCATTGTCAATAATACGCGTACCAACGCCAATCTATATCTAGGGGCTTCACCAAGAGCTTCTATTGCCATCATGGATGCCTCAAAGGCCTTGGCAGCGATCAACGGGCGTGATTTTGTTACTCCCGATGATATCAAAAAAGTGTGTAAACCCATCTTGGCCCATCGTATTATTTTGACACCGGAGCGGGAAATGGAGGGTTTTACTCCGGAAAAAGTGGTACAACAAATCGTAGAAACGATAGAGGTTCCGAGGTAAATTAAAAATCCTCCCTTAGGGGAAGAAAGAAGTAGTACATCCATGAAAAGACTATTTAGAAATGTGTATCTGGACCAACGATTTTTTATTGTACTGGTAAGCGTGGTGATCAGTTTTTTGGTGTCCTATATCTTTCCCGATATGCTTGGTGTGGCAAAGCTTTTCTTTTTCCTTTTTATCTTGGTGCTCATCATAGACCTTATGCTGATTTTTGGTTCCAAAGGGACCATTCATGGAGAGCGTTTATTACCCGATAAGCTGTCCAATGGAGATGAAAATCCGATACGGATAAGACTGATCAACACCTATTTGTTCCCGGTGCATGTGAAAATCATAGATGAGATACCCCACCAATTTCAGAAGCGGGATTTTGGAATGGCAACCGTTATGGCAAAGGGAGAGAATACGTTTTTTAACTATCAGCTGCGCCCTGTGGAACGTGGGGTATACGCTTTTGGAAACTTAAATGTTTTTGCGAGCTCTCCCCTACATTTGGTTACCCGTAGATACACTTTTGATAAATCACAGGAAGTACCGGTTTACCCTTCTTTTTTACAATTACGGAAGTACGACCTTATCGCTTTTACCAACCGCTTGTTCGAGTACGGCTTAAAGAAAATAAGACGTATTGGCCATACCATGGAATTTGAGCAAATAAAGGAATATGTGCAAGGCGATGATATCCGGAACATTAACTGGAAGGCCACGGCCAAAAAAAATCAGTTAATGGTGAATCAGTATCAAGATGAAAAATCCCAACCCATTTACTCGGTAATCGATAAAGGTAGGGTCATGAAAATGCCCTTTGAAGCGCTAAGTTTGTTAGACTATGCCATCAATGCAACATTGGTCATCAGTAATATCGCCTTAAAAAAACAGGATAAGGCCGGAATGTTCGCTTTTAGCAATAGTGTGGATAACCGGGTGGTGGCACAACGCCGCAGCGCTCAAATGAACCTTATCCTAGAAACACTTTACAACCTCGGCACCGCTTTTGCCGAGAGCGATTACAGCCGTTTATACATAGATATAAAGCGTAATCTTAACCAACGTAGCCTTTTACTTCTCTATACCAATTTTGAGACCATGGACGCCCTGCATCGGCAACTCCCCTACCTACAGGCCATTGCCAAACAGCACCTCTTGGTCGTTATCTTTTTTGAAAATACCGAATTGGATGAATTTGTTGAAAAAAAGGCGGCCACTGCGCACCAGATCTTTGAGCAGACGATAGCTGAAAAGTTTATCTATGAAAAAAAACTTATTGTGAACGAATTACGAAAACACGGCATCCAAACCATCTTGACCAAGCCGGAAAATCTTACGATCAATACCATCAATAAATATTTGGAAATCAAGGCAAGAGGATTACTTTAGTTAAAAAAATGATTTAATTTTACCTGTATTCCCTATCCATAGGGTCCAAAAGAAGTTATTCCAACCAACCGGTGGGGGTACCATACTGTTCTAAAATCGCATTAAATGGAAAGTCACGTTGAATTAAGTGATACGGAATTCGAATATCAATTTTCAAATTGTAATCTAGAACCTGCTCTTTTTACACATCAAGCGCATTTGCGATTGGCATGGATCCATATCCAAAAGTATGGGTTGCGTGTCGCTATTGAAAATATGTGTACACAAATAGCGAACTATACGGATTCCCTTGGCGCATCGGATAAGTTTAATAAGACCGTTACCATAGCGGCCACCAAAGCCGTTTATCATTTTGTACAAAAATCCAACACTGCAAATTTTGATGGTTTTATCAAAGAGTTTCCACGCTTGCAACATAATTTTAAAGACCTGATGAAAGCGCACTATAAAATTGATATTTTTACCTTGGAACGGGCCAAACGAATATTCTTGGAACCCGATTTGTTACCTTTTACCTGACCTGGGATAAATCCAAAACTATTATGAAAAAACTACTATATTTCCTCATGTTGATCTTTCTATTTTCCTCTTTTGCCCAAGAATCAAAGCAAACTCCATTGCCTTATGAATCCATTCCGGACGCTCCCACCGATTATGGTCCGGGAAACGTCATAGCAAGAATGATAGACGGATTGGGATATCGCTATTACTGGGCTACCGAAGGGTTGACCGAAAAGGATCTCCAATTCTCCCCTTCAAAAGATGCGCGTACCCTACTGGAGACCCTTCAACATGTATATGGACTATCCGAAACTATTTTGAACGCTTCGGATAGCACGCCCAATGTACGCCCGCAGGATTGGTCCGATCTATCCTTTCAGGAACTTAGAAAGGGTACTTTGGTACAATTACAAAAGGCCAGTGAGCGTTTTCTAGGTAAGAC
>JBCBZE010000372.1:0-3143 GCA_039815505.1 Bacteroidota bacterium
CCAATTTTAAAAATGTGGACAACAGGCTCATGAGCCTGCAGCTGATCAAAAATGATATGACGGATGCGGTCATGTTCGGTCCGGATGGAAACAACCTACTACCGGCTACGGTGCTGTATAAAAAGAATATCCTAGCATTAAGGGGAAGCTTTAGGCCAGTGACCAAGGTAAATATGGATATGTTCCAAAAGTCCTATGATATCTTTATACGCGACCAAACGGTAGAAGAAGAAAAAAGTATTGTCATATTTGAAATAACACTATCCAATTTAAAGGCCTCCGGTGAAATCGATGAACATGATTTTATGGATAGAGCGGAATTGTTGTGTTCTTTGGGATACACCGTATTGATCTCCAAATTTCAAGAGTACTATAAATTGGTGGAGTATTTTAATAACTATACCAAGGCACGTATTGGTCTTACCATGGGGGTAAACAACCTGGTGGATGTGTTCGATGAAAAGTACTATCGTCATTTAAGTGGTGGTATATTGGAAGCTTTTGGAAAACTTTTCTTTAAAGATCTTATTGTATATCTGTATCCCATGAAGAATGCCGAGACCGGCCAAATCATGACCAGTAACAACGTTAAGGTACATCCAAGGATGAAAGAATTATACAAATTCTTTAAGTACAACGGCAAAGTAATGGACATCATAGATTATGATCCTGAAATCATGCACATATTTTCTAGGGACGTGTTAAAGAAAATCATGAATAATGAAGAGGGATGGGAAGATATGTTACCGGAAGGAATCGCTGAAATGATCCAAGAACGAAAACTTTTTACACGCAAGGAAATAAAGGAAAAAGAAGAGGTTTAATAATAGTACCGATACCTATTTATCATCTCTTCCGCATAAAAAAGCACCGATAACGGTGCTTTTTTATAGCATATAGTCCGTGTCTATTCCAATAATTGAGCAGCGTGGTCTTTGGTCTTTACTTTATCGATAACCTTGGCTACCACTCCCGCCTCGTCGATAACAAAGGTTTTTCTGTGAATTCCATCATATTCCTTTCCCATAAACTTTTTAGGGCCCCAGACGCCAAAAGTATTGATTACGGCATGGTCCTCATCGGCCAATAACGGAAAGGGAAACTCAAATTTATTTCTGAAATTAGACTGTTTTTTTTCCGAATCCGCACTTACGCCCAATAATTCGTAACCTTGGGACTGTAGCTCTGCATAATTGTCCCTTAAATTACAAGCTTCCGCGGTACAACCTGGAGTATTTGCTTTTGGGTAGAAAAAAACAATCAGCTTTTTGCCCGCATAGTCCGAAAGGTTCACGGTATTCCCATCTTGATCTTTGGCAGAAAACGCTGGTACGTTATCACCTTCTTTTAATGTATTCATAGTCAATTTTTAATTATTTTCGTTCTTTCAGTTTCAAAGATAATACTAAGAAAAAAATGACGAAAGCCGAAAAGGTGGATTTTACCATTCTTACCCTTAAAAAGCTCTATCCTACCATCCCCGTTCCTTTGGAACATAAGGACCCGTATACCTTGCTCATCGCCGTATTGTTGTCGGCACAAAGTACCGATGTAAGGGTCAACCAGATTACGCCTCTATTGTTTGCAAGAGCGGATAACCCATACGATATGGTAAAACTTACAGTTGATGAGATACGGGCAATCATAAAACCCGTTGGTCTGTCCCCAATGAAATCAAAAGGTATCCATGGGCTTTCCAAAATATTGATTGAAAAATACGATGGCAAGGTTCCTAAAGATATGGCGTTATTGGAGGAATTCCCTGCCGTAGGACATAAAACGGCCAGTGTAGTGGTTTCGCAAGCATTTGGCGTCCCCGCTTTTCCGGTAGATACCCATATTCATAGATTGATGTATAGGTGGGGTTTTTCCAATGGAAAAAATGTTACCCAGACAGAAAAAGATGCCAAACGGCTTTTCCCAAAGGAATTATGGAACGAACTTCATCTTCAGATAATATGGTATGGTAGGGATTACTCCCCTGCTAGGGGATGGGACTTAGATAACGATATTATTACTAAAACTATCGGAAGAAAAAAAGTTTTGGAAGCGTATTACAAAACAAAAAAGGCCCGCTAGTTGCGGGCCTTTTTTGTTTAGTTTAAATTGTTTTCGAACTTCATCCCCTTGTAATCCAGGATTTGCAAGGATTTGGAGAAATCCAATAAAAATTGAATCGTCTCCGGGCAAGCGGTAGAAAGTTTACACGTGTTCCGTTCTCTTGAGTAAATTTTTTCCATATGAATAGTATTGTTATATAAAAATAACGCAACTAAAATGGAAATATTGTTTTAAGGAACTTATAGAACGTATTAACTTGTAAGTACTATATTATGTCTGTCAATAATTTTTCTAAGGTTGATAAGCGCATAACGCATTCTTCCCAGGGCGGTATTGATACTAACACCGGTGTTCTCAGAAATCTCTTTAAAGCTCATATCCTTATAGATACGCATTAAAAGCACTTCTCTTTGATCATCCGGAAGCTCCTCTATTAAAAGGCTAAGATCAGAATCTATTTGATCTTTGATAATTTGTTTTTCAACATTTAATTTATCGTCACCGATAACGGAAAAAATATTGAAATCATCACTTCCCTCAAACTTGGGCATTCTTTTGTTTCTCCTAAAATGGTCTATGATAAGGTTATGGGCAATACGCATTACCCAAGGTAAAAACTTACCTTCTTCACTATAAGATCCACGCTTTAAGGTTCTAATGACCTTGATAAAGGTATCCTGAAAAATATCTTCGGTAATGTCCCTATCCATTACCTTGGAATAAATAAAACTGCTAATTCTTTGGTTATGGCGGTTAATTAAAATTTCAAGGGCTTTTTCATCTCCGCTGATGTAATCTTTTACTAATATTGAGTCGTCAATCTGTAGTTCCATTCAAGTAGTTTTTTTTGGTTAAGACAAGGGGCCTTTCCAAGTAGGGAAGGCATATATTATATTTAGGTTAATCAATACTTATTTAAGCGGGTTACTTTGTTAATTCTGATCTAAAACTAGATAAAACCGGTGTTTGGAAAAAAACATTGTTGTAAAATGCCCCTTTTCTGATGTCAAACCATGGTTTTATATTTCCATGCACAATAAATACCATTAAAAAAAGTTACAAGCGCTATTCCGGGAAAGGGG
>JBCBZE010000371.1:0-3144 GCA_039815505.1 Bacteroidota bacterium
AGCGAAGCTCGATAACGGTGCCTTTATCATGTGCTGCGGATATATGGGAAGTATCGATATTTGGATAGGAATCAAAAAGTTCAAAAATGCCCGCTTCATCTTTTTTGTGTACCGAGGAGACCGGAACAACCGTTCCTTCTCTTTCCAATAGTTTGGAGAGTGCTATGACGGGATGTGTAACACAACCGTATTTTTTGATTACCTCATTATTATGTGTAATAATGGTATCCCTTGGAATAGGCCCTAAAACAGCAATTTTGATCATAGTTTTTAAAAATCAATCTTGAAGTGCAAAAACTTTTTTGAGTATCTCCGTTGTTCTTGATGAAACTTTGGTCCTTATTTCCTTTTCTTCAACCGCGATCATCGTGTATACCCCTTTCAATGCTTCCCCGGTTACGTAATCGGTCAGATCCGGATTCACGTTATTGGTTAGCGGCAGGTTATTATATTTTGTAATAAGGTTGCTCCATATTTTATCTGCCCCTACTTTTTCAAAGGAATTTTTTATTACCGGATTGAACTTATCGTACAATTCCTTTTGTGTTGAATTGGTAAGATACTGTGTGGCCGCATCATCGGGCCCCAACAAAATATTTTTGGCATCGTCGAATGTAATTCCCTTCACGGCATTTACAAAAATAGGTGTGGCTTCCCCTACGGCATCTTCCGCTGCTCTGTTTAAAACCCGCAAGCCTTCATCGGCAAGCTTCCCAAGACCTATATCCCTTAGGGTCTTATCTACTTTTTTAAGTTCATCCGGAAGCAATATCTTAACCAGTTCATTTCTAAAGAACCCATCCTTCTGTGTTAGTTTGCTTACCTGTTTATCGATACCTAAATCCAAGGCTTCCCGTAATCCTTGGGCAATCTCCGCGTTTCCCAGTGATCCGTCTCCCTGAGGTAATTGGTTGACAACTTGCTGTAATTCTGCACAGCCTAAAAATTGAAAAATCAGCGCAAATACAATTAATTTTCTTGTCATGGTCTTTTGGAATGTGTTTCTCTAAAGTTAGTACTTAATCATCAAAAATACTAGTATTCCGAATTGTGGGGCCAATAAATTTATTATGAGAAAATTACCGTCTTATTATTGTAGACCATTGTTTTTCTTTGTACGTGCAGCTGTACCGCGCGGGAGAGTACAATTTTTTCCAGATCCCTACCTTTCGCAATAAAATCGTTGATACTATGGGAATGTGATACCGTGGTGACGTCTTGTTCTATAATTGGGCCAGCATCCAATTCTTCGGTTACATAATGACTGGTAGCACCAATAATTTTTACTCCTCTTTCAAAAGCCGCGTGATACGGTTTGGCCCCTGCAAAAGCAGGAAGAAAGGAATGATGAATATTAATTACCTTGTTGGGATAGTTATCGATAATTCTGTGGGTCAGGATTTGCATGTATCTCGCCAATACAATAAAATCGATATTGTATTTTTTTAATAACCCCAGCTGTTCATCCTCCGCTTTATGCTTTAAATTCTTGGTTACCGGAATGTGATAAAATGGAATATTGAACTGTTCGGCAACATATTTTAGATGATCATGGTTGCTGATGATAAAGGGGATTTCAACTTCCAATTCACCAGAATTGAACCTACTTAGCAAATCATAGAGGCAATGGTTGTATTTGGATACAAAAAGGCCCATTTTGGGCTTAACACCACTTAAATGAACACTCCACTCCATATTGTAGGGTATGGCCAATTTATGTTCAAATTCTTCCTTGAAATTTTGAACGGAATCCAAGGATGTTTCAAAGTCACTTACCAATCGCATGAAAAAAACACCACACTCTTGATCTACGTGCTGATCTAAATAAATGATATTTCCTCCATGGGCACTTAGGAAACCCGTAATAGCACATATTATTCCAGACTGGTCGGGGCAGTGGATAAGAATCGTGATTTTCAAAATAAAGACTTTTAGGGCGTTAAAATTAGGATATTAAGAATCAAAGCCCGTACAACTAAGATATTTTTATAAAATTCGAATTAGAATCAATTATTTTTTGCATTTTCCGTAAATTGCATGCATAAAAATGTCTCTTTATTATAGATGGAACAAATAAAACCCTATACGCCCAAAAATAAAATAAGGATCGTTACTGCAGCTTCCCTGTTCGATGGTCATGACGCCGCTATTAATATCATGCGGAGAATTATTCAATCCACCGGGGTGGAAGTTATTCATTTGGGCCATGATAGAAGCGTGTCAGAGGTTGTAAACTGTGCCGTACAGGAGGACGTAAATGCCATTGCGATAACCTCGTATCAAGGCGGGCATAACGAGTATTTTAAATACATGTATGACCTTTTGAAAGAGCGGGGAGCGGACCATATAAAAATATTTGGTGGGGGTGGTGGTGTTATCCTACCCAAAGAAATAAAGACATTGATGAATTATGGTGTCACCCGTATTTATTCTCCGGATGACGGACGGAAAATGGGTCTTCAAGGGATGATCAATGATTTAGTACAACAAAGTGATTTTCCGGTCCCATCTTTAAAAACCCCAACAAAAAAAAGCGTTGGGGAACTCTTAAAACAAAAGAACACGAATACGATTGCCCGATTAATATCCTTGGCCGAAAATAGACATGGGGAATTTGAAAAGCACTTTTCAGCTATAAAAAAACCAAAAACCAAAACACCTGTTCTGGGAATAACCGGCACGGGCGGCTCAGGAAAATCAAGTTTGGTAGATGAACTGGTAAGAAGGTATTTAATGGATTTTCCTGACAAGACCATAGGTTTGGTATCAGTAGATCCATCTAAAAGAAAGACGGGCGGTGCATTGTTGGGAGATCGTATCCGTATGAACGCTATCGATAATAAGCGGGTATATATGCGTTCCCTTGCTACAAGACAATCCAATCTCGCTTTATCCAAATATGTGCATGAGGCCCTACAAGTACTACAGGTCTCCGAATTTGATCTTATCATCCTAGAAACTTCGGGGATAGGACAATCCGATACCGAAATTATAGAACACAGTGATGTTGCCTTGTATGTTATGACACCAGAATTTGGTGCAGCTACACAACTGGAGAAAATAGATATGTTGGATTTTGCAGACCTGGTAGCGATCAATAAGTTTGATAAAAGAGGAGCTTTGGACGCGATACGGGATGTGAAA
>JBCBZE010000228.1:0-5775 GCA_039815505.1 Bacteroidota bacterium
ACAAATAGGCTATAAGGTACATACCATAGACCCTGCGACCATCCAAGCGGGAAGCCTTGAAAAGTATGATGCCATCGTTGTGGGTATCCGTGCATACAATGTAGTGGAGGAATTGAAATTTAAACAACGGTTCCTATTGGATTATGTAAATGAAGGGGGTAACCTAATCGTTCAATACAATACTGCCGGTCGATGGAACAAACAGTTCGAAAACATAGCCCCCTACCCCTTAAAACTATCAAGAGATCGTGTAACCGATGAACATTCGGATGTTCAAATCTTAGCCAAATCCCATGCCTTGGTAAACTTCCCCAACCCAATTACCCAAAACGATTTTGAAGGTTGGGTACAGGAACGTGGGTTATATTTTCCTAGTGAATGGGACGCCAACTTTACCCCAATTTTATCCATGCAGGACGAGGGGGAATCCCCTAAGCATGGAAGCTTATTGACGGTACCTTATGGAAAGGGTAATTATATTTATACGGGACTAAGCTTTTTTAGGGAACTTCCAGCGGGTGTTTCCGGTGCCTATAAACTTTTTGCCAATATGATTTCCTTAGGTAAGGAAAAAGTAGCAAATGAAAATATGGTTAAAGGATAAGTATGCACGAAAAGTTCGTCTGGAAAAAAGAATATACCCTAGTACTTCTGCTTAATATCATCTATATAGCAATTTTTTACTTTATAATGAGAACGTATATCTAATATGGGGACGCTAGATTGGATCATTCTTGTCGGGACCCTTCTGTTCATAGTGGGATACGGTGTCTGGAAAACCAAAGGGAGCAAGGATGTTAATGACTATGTCCTTGGGGGAAACCAAGCCAAATGGTGGACTATAGGGCTTTCGGTAATGGCTACGCAAGCCAGTGCCATTACTTTTTTGTCCACACCAGGCCAGGCCTTCCATGATGGAATGGGATTTGTTCAGTTTTATTTTGGACTGCCCTTGGCCATGATTATCATCTGCCTCGTGTTTGTTCCAATTTATCATAGACTAAAAGTATATACGGCCTACGAGTTTTTAGAAAATAGGTTCGATTTAAAAACCAGAACCTTAGCGGCTATTTTATTTTTGATCCAACGGGGACTGGCGGCCGGTATTACCATTTTTGCCCCTGCCATTATACTATCTGCCGTACTGGGGTGGGATTTAAGAACCTTAAGTATTATTATAGGGACCCTGGTCATTGTTTATACGGTTTCTGGAGGGACCAGGGCGGTCAACGTCACCCAAAAACAACAAATGTTCATTATCATGATAGGTATGTTCGCCGCATTCTTCTTTATATTAGGTTACCTGCCTACGGATATATCCTTTGATAAAGCCCTAAAAATAGCGGGAGCCAGCAATAAATTGAACATTTTGGACTTTACATTCGATACCCAAAGCAGGTATACTTTTTGGAGCGGAATCACCGGTGGTCTTTTTTTGGCACTTTCATATTTTGGGACGGACCAAAGCCAGGTACAGCGCTATTTATCGGGAAAATCCATTAGGGAGAGCCAGTTGGGCTTAATTTTTAATGGGATTTTTAAGATCCCCATGCAATTTTTTATTCTCCTGGTCGGTGTAATGGTATTTGTATTTTACCAATACAATCCATCGCCCTTAAATTTTAATCCTGCCGCTACGAAGGCCGTGACCAGTTCCGCCTATGAAGGTGAATATAGAAGACTCCAAGAGGCACATCAGGAATTGGAAATCGAAAAAAAGATGGCCCAGAACAAGTATTCCGCTGCTCTAGAGATAAAGGAATACGCTACCATAGAAAGCGCAAAACAAGAAATAATTACACTGAACCAAAAAGAACTCAATAACCGAAACGCGGCAAAGGAAATCATACAGAAAGCGGACACTACGGTAGAAATCAATGATAAAGATTATGTATTTATCCATTTTATCCTGAATAATTTACCTCGTGGACTTATTGGGTTGCTTTTGGCGGTAATACTATCGGCGGCCATGTCCTCTACGGCTTCCGAACTTAATGCTTTGGGCACAATTACGGCCTTGGACCTTTACAAGCGTAACGTGAAGGGAGAGTTTACCCAAAAACATTTTGTATTGGTATCCAAAGGTTTTACAATGCTGTGGGGAATCATTGCCATTTTAATCGCCTGTTATGCCAATTTGTTCGACAACCTTATACAACTTGTCAATATTATTGGATCTATATTCTATGGAAATGTTTTGGGTATTTTCCTATTGGCCTTCTTTTTTAAATTTATCAAAGGCAACTCGGTCTTCATGGCCGCAATACTTACACAACTGCTCGTAATTGTGGGTTGGTACTATGATTGGATGTCCTATCTATGGTTAAACGCCTTTGGTTGTTCGGTAGTTATTATTTTGGCCTGTATCCTGGAAAGTTTTGATAGATTATTAAGGAATCCACCGATAAGGACCTAAAAATTTTACTTTAAAGCGGTAAAAGTGGTCTCTAAAAGAGATGTTTTACCGTTGGTTTATGGCGTATTTCCTTTCCGCTTGTCCCTTACTACCGTGAAAACGTATATTATTTTGTTATCTTTGTTAAAATTGGACAGCTTTATTTCTCTACTTTTCCGGGGTTGTGCTATGTTTAGTACTGTTTAGATGATTTGATGAGGTGCGGGTAAGAAATTAAGTGCCAAGTCATGTTTTTGTTCCAAATTATTTAAAAGGATAGTAATGTCTAAAAATCAGAAAGCAGTTATTGAATTAAACAATAAAGAAGATCAAGCAGCCTCAAAAATAGAAGTAATCAAAAATTTAATTTTTGGTGAGCACATAGAAGCCTATGATTCCGAGTTTGAGTTATTAAAAAAAGATATCCTTGAAAAAAAGCAGGCCCTACAGCAATTGGTCGAGGAAGTTCGTAGCGAACTTAACGATGCTATAGACAGCGTATCAACGGATGTCAATATTCGTATCACCGAATTAGAGGGTAATCTCGAAAATAAAATTGATTTTTTGGAATCGGAAAAAGTTAGTAAAGAACTTCTTGGCAAACTGTTGATCGACCTAGGCGAAAAAGTTAGCTCCAAATAACCTTTTTCATTTCTGCGATATGGATGAAAAAGATAAGCTTGAAGTTTTAAAAGATATATTGTTTACCGATGATCGGGAATATGCTGAAAAAATTTCCAAGCGAATAGATATTCTTGAGCAAACTATCAATGAGAGAAAAAAACTCTCTACAAAAGTAGATCCAATTGTAGAACAACAACTCAAGGAATTTACACGGAACATTCCCTCTACATTAGGTCCGTCTATTACCGCTGCTTTAAAGGAAGAAATTAGAAACCACAAAGACGAAGTGGTGGACATCTTGTTTCCCATACTGGGAAAGATGATAAAAAAATATATCTCCCAAGAGATTCGGATCCTGTCCGAAAAGGTCAATAGTAAATTAGGTTTTAAGGGGTTTAAGAGAAAAGTTAGGTCATGGTTCGGCGGGGTCAAAGAAGAAGAACTTATTCTAAGCGAACTTTCCTCAGCTAGAATAGAACAAGTATTGCTAATAGAAAAAGAATCAGGTATACTTGCAGCCAGTTATTCCATAACCAAGACCATAGACGAAGAAATGATATCAGGGATGCTAACCGCTATAAAGACTTTTGCGGAAGATGCCTTTGGTCAAAAAAATCAGCGCTTGGAACTTATTGAATATGAACTTTACAACATTCATTTACAGAGTTTTATAGCCTACTACGTTGCCGTAGTGATTTCTGGTGATTATTCCATAAAATCAAAAGATAAGGTACAGGATATGATTTTTAATTTCTACGAAAATTTTACAAAAATCAAAAAGTCCAAAAAATTTGATGCAGATATGGTTCACAAAGAACTAATTACAAGTTTTGGGGATGCAAGTATCTAAAAAAATAATTGTGCTGGGCCATTTCGGGGTAGGTAAAACTTCATTGATCCGAAGATATGTGGAAGACAGTTTTTCCGATAACTACAAAGTCTCCATAGGGGTTCACATTACTAAAAAGGTAGTGGAAATTACTGCTAATGATTCAATGTCCTTGATTATTTGGGACCTAGAAGGGACAGATGATGTTAATAATGTTAGGCAATCATATCTTCTCGGTACACACGGGGCAATATATGTATTTGACGTAACAAGACCCTCAACTTTTCAGGACATACATAAAGATTTGACGACCATCAGGGAGAAGATGCCAAATACTCCCTTACTCGTCGTTGGAAATAAAGTGGATATGGTAATTTTGAGCGAATTGGAGCCCATTCTAAAAAAGCATGCTATCATATATAATTTCCTCACCAGTGCCAAAACCGGGGATATGGTAAATGATCTATTCCATCAACTAGCCACAGTTCTTTACAACAATGCTAAAACAATATAAAAAAGACTATAGTAATAAAAGTGTTCAATTTGTATTGACCGATGATAACGGTATGGTCCTTGAAAGTGATCAGCAAGTCTTAAAAGCTGCCATCGGTGCTCCTATTTTTGAAATACACCCGTTTTTTTATTGTATTTCCTCGGTCATGGATTCAGTAAAAAAGGAAATTAGTTACAACTGTATTCATTTGTCATATGGGAATCGAGAAATCATAGCGGATATTGAACTTATAAAGAAAAAGGAGGGCATACTTATCATTATTTCAGATCTTACCCAGCACTATATTTCCTATCAAAATATGGCGCAGTCCAGAAATGAATCGATCATTGATTCCGAATTGGTCGTATTAAGGAATATTGAGTTAAAAGAACGGGAGAAGTTCAAGGATAGATTTATTCGCAATTTTAGTCATGAATTAAGAAACCCACTTACCAATATCGTTTCCTTGACCAATGTCTTGGACAAAACCAATTTAACCAAGGAACAAAAAAAAGTACTGCACATCTTAAAAGATGCCAACACCAACCTAAAGTTGATGTTAGAGGATATCTTGAGCATTAGTATGATCTCTGTAGGGAAATTGTCCCTAAAACCCACCGTTTCCAATTTTTTTTCTTTTTTTGATTTGTTGGAGTTTACCTATAAAGCAAAAGCGAAAGAAAAAAATTTGGATTTTATCCTGGATTTGGACAAGAGAATACCTGAATTCATTGAAGTTGATCGTCTCAGGCTTTTTCAAGTGCTGACCAATTTATTGGATAATGCCTTTAAATACACGGATGAAGGCAATGTATCCATGCACGTAAAACTAAACCAAAAAAGAGCGTATAAAGCCAGTTTGCATTTTGAAATTTCAGATAGTGGAAAAGGAATTAAAAAAGAACATTTAGAAACTGTTTTCGAAAGTTTTTCACGAATGGATACCGAAGAAAAACGCAAGGGAGCCGGTCTTGGTTTATCTATAGTAAAGGGAATTTTAGAACTTATGGGTTCCAAGATTATGGTTAAATCCATCTTGGGTAAGGGATCCACTTTTTATTTTGATCTTACCGTAAAATATCCCTTGCGACCAACAGGAAATGCAGGGTCAAAACAAAACACAAAACATATAGGCGAACGTAAAAACCCAAAAAATGACAGGAGGTATAAAATTCTAATGGTCGAGGATGACGAACGCGCACAAACTGCGTTGTTCAGGACACTCACGGACGCCAATAGTTTTTATATAGATTTGGCCAGTGATGGATCAAAGGTACTGGAAGAAATCATAAACAATCAATATGATCTAGTTCTTATGGACATAAATTTACCTAATGTAACTGGCGATCAAATCACTAGGATCATACGCGACTTCCCGCTTCACCGAATTAAGAATATTCCCATACTGGGAATAACGGCCTATGCATTTGAAGA
>JBCBZE010000410.1:0-2367 GCA_039815505.1 Bacteroidota bacterium
GCGATGTTCTTCCAATGTATCAACACCCCGGTGACAATCGCAAAAAGAAAGAAAAGAGCAACCAATCCGGATATCCAAATGCCGATACGTCCTGGAATCTGATCAAAAAAATGGAGATGGTAAATGGTATCAGCGACCGTAGTAAGCGGTTCTTCTTTCTTGATTACGGCAAAATCCATTGGGTTTACCAAGGCTTTAAATCTAGCGGTGCTACTGTCGGTGTTGTTCAATGCCCCAAAAACCTGTATGTAAGGGATATCCTCGGTAGGGAATGCCAGGGTCAATTGTCCGTCTGGTTTAAAATGGGGATATGCATGCTCAATGGAGGCGATTACCTTGTCGTAATCTACCTGTTTGGGCGCTTCAAAACGTGCGCTTTGATCCTCCCATTTGTAGATTTCGTCCCGAAACAAGGCAACGGCACCAGCGTAGAAAATAATGAATAGGGCAAAACTGATTACGATACCGGTAACCGTATGGGTATGAAATGAGATATTATGTAATCTCTTGTTCAAGGGTTTTAGCTTCATGATTTGCCGAATATTATAATACCGATAGATATTGCGATTATAAGTAACATCCAACCCCATGCTTTCCAGCCGTTCTTGCTAAAGAAGGCGAAGACCATAAAACCCACCCAAATAAAAAAACTACTATAAGCGGTGGTCAAAACCAAGGCGGACTTGTTCACCAACAAGGCACCAATAGCTATATGTATGCTCATAGTGGCCATGTAGCCACCGAGGATGGCCGCGGATACCTTGAGCCAACGCTGACCTTTGGAGGAAAGATATTTTGTGTTTGCAGGCATGTTAAAAAAGAATTTGTATAAGAGGAATGGTAATTAAAAAAAAGGCGAAAGCGTAAATAAAGTTTTTGTGGATCGGTAAAGCGATGACCATGGTGCTAAGCACCAAAAAAGTAGTGACCGCAAACAAAATAAGACCTGTTGCTATGTCAGAGGCGTTGGTGAAAAAAAGCATGGAGATAGTTAAAAGTCCATACCCCATTATCCTGGTGTAAACAGTATTCTTTTTGAAAATTTTTCCAATTCCATCAAGGCTTTTGGGGAAGTACTTGGACTTACCATAAAGAAAAATGCATCCTAAAATGTTGAAGGCCACACCCATTTTTTTGATTGATTATACGGTTCGGAAACAAATATAAAATAAATTATCATTATTTAGATTAATTAAAAATAATTATTTAGATTTGATCCAAATAAAAATAATCTTCCTGTTCAATGAAGCTGCTTTTTTGTCTACTTCTACTGATTCCCATTATGGCTTTTTCCCAATCCAAATTTACCTTTTCCGGCAAGGTGATAAGCGTGCAAGGTGAATCCATAGCTCTGGCGAACATCACTTTGGATAAGCATAATAAATATGCCGTAGCGAAAGAGGATGGCAGTTTCCAGATAAATAGACTCAATAGCGGGGATTATGTAGTTACCATTAGCGCCATAGGTTTTAAGACCATTAATCAAAATATAACGATTAACTCCAATATGCGTATGGAGTTTGTGATGCGGGAAGAGGTCCAAAACCTAAAAGATGTTACGGTTGTTGGCAAGACTGAGGCACGGGAAATAAGTGAAAAGGCGATTACCATAAGTTCCTTGGACGTTAAAATAGTTGCAGATCAGGCCCTTGGCGCAGAGGAAGTCTTGAAGACATCCACGGGTATAGTGGTGCGGCAAAATGGCGGTTTGGGAAGTTCGTTCAACATCAATCTTAACGGGCTTACAGGGCAAGCGGTAAGAATATATTACGACGGCATACCGGTACAGGTATTTGGGGGAGGCATACAATTAAACAACATACCGGTAGATGCATTGGAAAGGATAGATGTATACAAAGGAGTAATACCTATTGATATAGGAACGGATGCCTTGGGCGGGGGAATAAACCTGGTGCCACTTCAGCTAGAAGGTAATTACTTGAGAACCTCATATTCAGTGGGATCGTTTAATACGCATCGTTTTACCTTCAATGGACAAAAAAGCTTTAATGAAAGCATCGCAGTTTCCGTACTTTCTTACTTCAATTATTCGGACAACGACTATAGTATGTCTAACATCCCTAATTTGGTAGAGACCCTGTTACCCGATGGTTCCGTTGGAGGGGTGACGGAGGAACGTATAGATACCAGACGCTTTCATGACCAACACACCTCTGCCTACATAGAGGGAGCTTTGAAAATAAAAAATGTATCGTGGGCCGATAGATTGGAACTAACATCATCTTTTTCACACCGATTTGACGAGATACAACAAGGTACATTTATCATAAATACCTCTGTAGGGGAAGCCGAAAGAGAGGTGAATACTTTTGCGCAACGATTGAATTATAAAAAAAAGCTTTTTAA
>JBCBZE010000411.1:0-2357 GCA_039815505.1 Bacteroidota bacterium
GTGGTATCTATATGCCGTTCTCGTATCAATTGTTCCCCGATAGTACTTTGTAACGCTGCATACCGAAATACATCTTTTTTATCGTGTTTAATAACAAATTGTATAGCGCTGTTACAGAGGTTGCAAACACCATCGAATAAAATCAATTTTTTACCTGTCTCCAGTGTCATCATTTTTTTGCTTCTACCAATTCCAATTGTTCAACGCTTACATTGGTCGTAAACATACCATAATTTACTACGGCTTTGTTTTTTTCAAGGCTATCAATGTTGCCCACGGCCTTCCCATCCAACATGCGTACGCGATCACCGACTTTAAAAACAGGTCTTGGTTTGTTCTTTTCTTTGAACGCAGCCCTTTTTTTCTCTACTTTTTTCTTTTCGCGGATTACTTTTACTTTTTGCACCACTTCTTGTTCTACTTTGGCCTTCTTTTGACGTTGTTCCTTTATGTCCTTCGCCGACTTCTTTTTACGCTTGCTGTTTTCCGTTTCAACGATACGCAGAAGTTCCGAGACCAACGGTCGTTTCTTGTTGTCTTGAAAATAGCGTTCGGCGGCAGTATTGACCTTGTTGCCCAGATAGATCATTCGTTGGTTATGATCATATAGTTCCTGATAATTCTCTAGCTTGGCTTTTATTTTAACATTCAATGCTTCTAGCCGTTTGGCCTCGTCCCTGGCCCTGACTTCTTCTTCTTGCAATCGGCTACCTGTTTGGGCCATTTTGCTACGTTCCTTTTGCAGCTTGGCAATCGTGGCGTCAAAACGTACTTTGCCCCGTTCTATTTTCTTTTTGGCCTTGTTGATAAGGGAATAGGGGATACCGTTCTTTTGGGCCACTTCAAAGGTAAAGGAGCTTCCTGCTTCACCTAATACCAATTGAAAGGTGGGTTCAAGGGTTTTGCTATCAAAAAGCATATTGGCATTGGTGGTGTGGGGCAGTTCGTCCGCCAAGGCTTTTAGATTGGCATAGTGGGTGGTAATCACCCCATAAGCGCCTCGCTCATAAAATACTTCTAAAAAAGCTTCCGCTAAAGCCCCTCCGAGTTCCGGATCACTTCCCGTACCGAACTCGTCGATCAAGAACAAGGTATCCGCATTGCACTTGCGCAGAAAACTGTTCATATTCTTTAAACGATAGCTGTAGGTGCTTAAATGGTTTTCAATAGACTGATTGTCACCAATATCCGTCAAAATAGCATCGAATAAACAAGTAGAGCTCCTTTCATGAACGGGAATGAGCAATCCAGACTGTAACATCACTTGAAGGAGACCAATTG
This sequence comes from Bacteroidota bacterium, assembly GCA_039815505.1. GTDB lineage: Bacteria > Bacteroidota > Bacteroidia > Flavobacteriales > Flavobacteriaceae > CANLWN01. The sequence goes on from JBCBZE010000411.1 coordinate 1,282, forward strand.
TTTTTAAGGTGATACTTTTTCCACCGGCATTGGGACCGGAAATAACTATAATCCTATTTTCCGGATGTAGGGCTATGGTCTGTGGATACGTCTTTTCCTTATTTCGTTTATTGGTTAGGTAGAGTAGCGGATGATATGCATCCCTTAAGTGCATTTCTTTACCTTCATTAACCGTTGGCATAAGTGCATTCATTTCCGATGCATACTTTGCTTTGGCCGAGGTTATATCCATATGTGCCAGAAATTCCTGATAATCCGTCAATAAGACAATATTGGGCCGTATTACATCGGTTAAAAGGTTCAATATCTTTTGAATTTCCTCATGCTCCTCAAACTCAAGGTTGTTCAGTTCTCTGCTATGACGTAACGTAGCTTCTGGTTCTATATACACAATGCTCCCAGTTTTGGAAGCCCCCATAACGGAACCTTTGATTTTTTTACGGTACATGGCCTTTACGGCCAGTACACGACGGTTATCCACGACCGATTCCCTAATTTCATCCAGGAAATCGGCACTTTGATACGTGTTCAATGCAGATGCAAAACTTTTATTGATACTGCCCTTGACCTGGATTATTTGCTGGCGGATAGCTTGTAGGTTTGGAGAGGCATTGTCTTTTATTTCCCCAAATTTGTCGATGATGGCATCTATGTTTTGCGCGATTTCCACGTTTGGTTCAATACCGTCGGCAGATTGAAAAAGTAGCGGGTAATAATCCTTAAATTTTTTGAAGAACTTTTTATGGGTCATTACGGTTTTACAGATATCGCCGATACGCTTAAAACCGTTGATTTCCAAAGTAGTGTTTTCCACTTTCAAAAGTTTTAACTCTGCATCTATACCATCAAAACCGTGGTTGGGAATACGATTTTCATTTTCAAAAGAGGAAAGATATTCCGAGGTCTGCCCCAAAGCAAACAACACATGTTCCTTGTCGGTCAATGGTGAGAGCAACAAGGCCCGTTCCTTGCCTAAATCTGTATGGCAACGTAGTACCAATTGTTGCAAAACGGTTGGAAATTCTAAATCCTGAAGTGTTTTTTTGGTAATGACGGCCATTCTTGTTAGTTACCCA
>JBCBZE010000286.1:0-4636 GCA_039815505.1 Bacteroidota bacterium
AAGTTTTCCTTATTGGGGTTATGGTTGATTTCCATAATAGGGCTTATCATCTTAGGCGCTAAACAAGCTTCCGCCCATGCATACTCGGGAAGTTTTTCCGAGAAGAAGGAACTCTACTTGGACAGTGCCTTGGATACATTATCCATAAGTATGGCTTCTAGTGAATATTATGAAAATCAGGAAAATATCAGGGTAAATGGTATGACGGTTACCTACAACGAAGATGGGAAACGCTTATTATATTCCGATGATATTCTATTCGATATTAAAAAGTCCAAGGATTCCTCAGCCCGGATAAAAGTGCGTAAAGACGCGGAAGGAAGCTCTTTCAATGAGGCCAGGGAGCGCGCAAAGCAAATAAACTATACGTATACCATTGAAGGAAACGGGATCGTATTGAACGATTATATCACCACGGACTTTAAGAACAAAGTAAGAGATCAAGAAGTAAGGGTTACCTTATTTATCCCAGAAAATACAATCATTAAATTCGAGGAATCGGCCAAGGGACATTTGGGAAGAAGTACCAAAAACGATAAGGACCTTTATCGCAGTAGGATCATTGAACACGCTTGGTTAATGGGCGATGATGGGGAACTAAAGTGTCAAGACTGTCCAGAGGAATTGGAAGAGGAAGACGAGGATGATGACGGAACCAATAGAATCATTATCAATGAAGACGGTCTGGACATTGATATAAAGGATAACAATGACTCTTTTCAAATGAAGATCAATGAAGATGGGGTAAAGATAAAAGCCAATGAGCATAACTAAAAAATACAATCCAATCCATGAATACGACAATTGGGTAGTATAAACTATTTAAACTGAATCAAAATCATCAATTTTAATCAATCTTAAAAAACAATAATCATGACAACACTAGCAAGAATCACAATCGCATTTATACTCGCGTTAATTTTATCTTCCTGCGCCTTCGACATTAATTTCGGGGATGGCAAGAAAGGAAACGGTGTAGTAGCCCAGGAAACCAGGGAGGTTACAGAAGACTTCACGGTAGTTTCCGCTTCGGAAGGTTTGGACGTATATGTTACCCAGGCCGATGAATTCAGTATTGAAGTAGAGGCCGATGAAAATATCATTGATTTGATCGGCACGGATATCAAAAATGGAAAACTTAGAATCCATGCCATTGAAAATATTGGAAGAGCCACCAAAAAAATATATGTTTCCCTACCCGAAGTTACAGCTCTCGAAAGCTCTAGCGGGTCTGATCTGATCGTAAAGAATGTTATAGAAACGGATAAGATCACCTTGGATGCCAGTAGTGGTTCCGATCTTCAGGTAGAATTAACGGCAGATGAAGTAAATGCCGACTCTAGTAGTGGGGCCGATATTAAAATATCCGGGGAAGCCAATGTACTGCATGCGGATGCCAGTAGTGGATCGGACATAAAAGCGAGAGATCTTTTGGTAAAAACGTGTACGGCCGATGCCAGCAGTGGAGCGGATATTTCGGTTAACGTCTCCGAATCACTGACCGCAGATGCCAGTAGCGGAGCCGATATCTCTTATTCCGGAGAAGCCACCGTACAGAAGAAAAAATCAGCTTCTGGAAGTGTCCACAAATATTGATTCAATTCCAAAAACCAATATCCAAACCATCAAAACCCGCCGAAATTTCGGTGGGTTTTGATTTTATAGTAGGTACGGTTTATTTATATTAGTATAAACCATACTTGGAATGCGTATTCGCCTCAAAAAATATATCCTTCCCTTAAAACATACCTTTGGTATCTCTAGGGAGTCCTATGATTTTCAGGATTCCTTGATCATCAGTCTTGGTTTACATGGAAAAACCGGTTATGGCGAAGCTACTTCAAACCCGTATTATGGTATTTCCTATACATCTATGGAAGCGGAAATTGAGTCAATCCGTTCGGAAATAGAAACTTTTAAATTTACAACTCCAGAAAGTTTTCATGAATTTTTACAAAAAAAGGGGTTGGGGCCCTTTTCCATTTGTGCATTGGATCTAGCAGCGCACGATCTCTACGGAAAATTATTGGGCAAACCCCTTTATGAACTTTGGAACACTAATCTCAGTAGTTATCCACTATCCAACTACACCATTGGTTTGGATACCATCGATAAAATGGTATACAAAATAAATGAAACCCCATGGCCCATATACAAAATAAAACTAGGTACTGCGGACGATATTGCCATTGTAAGGGAGTTACGTAGGCATACCAATGCCGTATTTAGGGTTGATGCCAATTGTGCCTGGTCTCCAGAGGAGACCATCTTAAATGCGACCGCTTTAAAGGACTTGGGCGTGGAGTTTTTGGAACAACCGTTAAATGCGGACAATTGGAGAGGTATGGAATTGGTAATGCACCATACCGTTTTGCCCATCATCGCCGATGAAAGTTGTATAACGGAAAAAGATGTGGAAAAATGCGCATCTCACTTTAGCGGTATCAATATTAAATTAACCAAATGTGGTGGACTAACGCCAGCTTTGCGAATGATAAAAAAGGGTAAGGAACTGGGGCTTAAGATCATGGTTGGGTGTATGACCGAATCTACCGTCGGTATTTCTGCCATAGGTCAACTCTTACCACAATTGGATTACGTTGATATGGACGGGGCCATGCTGTTAAAAGAGGATATTGCGGACGGTGTTCGGCTTGTGGCGCAAGGAAAGGTACAATTTCCCAAAATACCCGGTAGTGGTATAACGTTACGATGATGGCAGATTATATAGATACTTTCCCCGGGCGTAAAATAACCATCAATAATAGACCCTATCTATATTTTGGCGGCACTTCCTATTTAGGCCTACAGACCGATGTGGAGTTCCAAGCTATCCTCATCCGAAATATTAAAAAATATGGCACTAATTACGGAGCTTCCAGACAATCCAATATTCGTTTTTCCATCTATGGAAAGACAGAAAAGTTTTTAGCGGATCTTGTCCAAAGTGAAGCCTGTATTACACTTTCCTCGGGGTATTTGGCGGGTCAATTCGTTTGTCATTATTTTAACACGCCTGAGTATACTTTTTTCTACGCGCCCAATACCCATTCCGCTTTATACCAAACAAAAGATAAAGCGTATACCACTTTTGCCGCTTTGAACATTGCTGTACGGGAGCATATAGGAAGAAAGAACCATACCCTCCCGGTCGTCTTTATGGATTCCATTGATTTTTCGGGGTGTAATTACCCTAATTTTGAGGGGTTGCGGTCCCTTCCCCTGGATAAAGTTATTCTAGTGGCCGACGATTCGCACGGTATCGGGATCGTTGGCAACAATGGAACCGGCGTATATCCCTTGTTAAATGCCTTAAGCCCCAAAGAACTCATTGTGTGCTGTTCATTGGGAAAGAGTTTCGGCATTCAGGCAGGCGCGGTCTTTGGTTCCCAAAAGCGAATAAAACAATTCATGGAAACCTCCTTTTTTGGCGGTGCAAGCCCCGCCTCGCCGGCCAGTATGGCGACGTTGGTCGCCGGTAATGCTATCTATGCAAGGAAAAGAAAATTGCTCAGGGCCCATATCCACTTATTCATTACTACCTTGAACCACCTGTCAAGATTTAATTCTATGGTGCATCATCCTGCGTTTAGCTATCCCGATAGGCAGCTTACAAAGTACTTGGAAGAAACTTATATCATTACTTCCAGTTTTAACTATCCAAACGAGGATGCCAACCTTATGAACAGAATAGTATGTAGCGCTTTGCACACCCCGGCCGATATTGAATACCTGGTAAGAGCAATCAATTCGTACTACTTAGATTAAGATTTTCAAATTCTCATTGGAACATCTTTATAATTACGGATTTAACAAAAAAATTCGTATCTTTTATGGATTAAGTAACACTAAAACTATTTAACCATGAAAAAACTACTTGGATTGGTTTTCTTGATGTTGATATTAATATCCGCCACGGCAATCACATCTTCAAAACCCAGCACTATGCATACTATAGAAGGAACTTGGGAACTTCAAAGCTTTTGTAATTATGATGGGGAAAACGTAGTTGATACTATACCGCTTGCCGAGGGTTATAGACAGGTTAAAATGTACTACAACGGTAGGATTATGTGGTCTCGTACCACTTCCAGTGATACAAAGGACCCCGATGGTAATGACGTTGTGGGAAGGTTTGGTTATGGTACGTATAGAATAACAGATACAGAATTGATAGAAACTATCGAATATGGCGATATAGGTATGATGCGGGCACTAGATACAATGCGCGTTTTTACCTTTGAACTAAAATTAAAGGATGATGCCTTTAGTCAAATAAGTTTTGACGAAGAGGGTTTCCCAACCTTTTCAGAAAATTATAAGCGAATTGACTAGGGTCTTCTTTACCCAATAAAAAAAACCGCTGCATCAACAGCGGTTTTTTATTACATAAATAAGTTATTAAGACACTTCCTGTGGTGTCTCTATCGTTGCCAAATAACGTTCTGCATCCAAAGCGGCCATACAACCTGTACCGGCGGCGGTTACGGCCTGCCTGTATTCCTTATCCTGTACGTCTCCACTGGCAAAAACTCCAGGTATACTTGTCTTAGTGGTTTTCCCTTCCGTAACAAGATAGCCCGTATCATCCATTTCTAACTGGCCCTTAAATATTTCCGTATTGGGTTTATGACCT
>JBCBZE010000257.1:0-5169 GCA_039815505.1 Bacteroidota bacterium
ATGAGGTCCATCAAGAGCGATGCGTTACAGGCGACAACGCCTGAATTGCAAAGGGTGATCTGGCGTTCCGCATCGGAGGCATCCTTGAACTCGACAATGCGCTCAAGCTGCGCGCCTTCCATCACCAGACGTCCATAACGGGCCGGATCTGCCGCCTCAAACCCAAGGACGACGACATCGTTGTGGGCGCGTGCTTCTTGCATGCGTTCCAGCGTTTCGGCGCGGATGAACGGCGTATCGCCATACAGCACAATCGCCACCCCGTCGAAGCCTTGCAGCGCGCCGCGCGCCTTAGCGACCGCATGCGCGGTGCCAAGCTGTTCGGTTTGCTCCACCACTTTGCGTGGTACTTGGGATAACGGTGATACTGGGGCGCATGGATGTTAGGAAAAGTTTCTATACCACGGACTGGCCTGTAATGATGGTAGCCTCCCTTCTATTTTTCTGCTGTATTTATTTTGACGGAGAACTACAAAGGTACGAGGGGGCCATTATGGTTGTTCTGCTATTTTTCTTTTTGGTTTATCTTTTACGTTTTCAGAAAACAGCAGTGGTGGATGAATTACCGGAGGATGATATACCCTTACCTTTATATAAAACGGTCCTGTATCTAGGTATAGGCGGTATTGCGCTGTGGGGAGGTTCTGAGTTATTGATCAAGGGTGCGGTAGGTTTGGCTACGTATTATGGGGTTAGTGAACGTGTTATAGCCGTAACCGTGGTATCCGTGGGAACAAGTATACCGGAGTTGGCGGCTTCCATTATTGCAGTACTTAAAAAGGAGAAGGCGATTTCCCTGGGAAATCTAATCGGTTCCAATATTTTCAATATACTTGCGGTCTTGGGAATTACTGCGTTGATTACACCTATTAGGGTTATGGACGCGGGGCTTCTTACCAATGATATATTTTGGATGTTGGGAATTTCATTCCTGATTCTTCCGCTGGTTTTCTTTCCAAAAGGACTTCGTTTGGGCTGGCGAGATGGTATTATCCTTCTAGGTTTTTATGCTGTTTTTGTTTATTTTGCTATAGTATAATCCATTCCTTAAGAGGAGGCAAATAAAAACTGCTTTGAAAGTACACCTTGCCTTGTTATTTCTTTTTTTCGCCACCTTTGGTTTCTCTCAAGAAAGTGAATTCATAGCAGGAATGCTAATGGATTCAAAAACCAATGAGCCCGTGGTTTTTGCTACTATAGGAGTAAAAGGAAAAGTGTTAGGTGTAGTTTCAAATCAAGATGGTAGTTTTCGCATACCTAAAAGATTTAAGGAGATGGGTGAAACACTTGAAATCTCTTGCCTTGGATATGAGAAAAAAGAAGTACTGCTTACTGATTTATATCCAATTAAAAACAATATTGTGAAACTTGTTCCATCTGTTTTAAAACTTGAAGAAGCGATATTGATTGGAAGACAAAAAAAACCTCCTTCGCCAAGAAAAATAATAAAAAGGGCCATCGAAAAAATATCCATAAATTATCCGTTCGAACCATTTTCCTATATTGGATATTATCGAGATTATCAAGAAAAAGATGATAAGTATTTAAACTTAAATGAAGCTATATTAAAGGTATTTGACGCTGGTTTTGATAAAAATGATTACCTAACCACCCAATCCCAAATTTTTGATTCCAATGAAAATTTAGATTTCGTAAGGGATAGCTATACCAACATATCTTATAACTACTTGACCGGAAATAAAATCATAGATAATGCAAAGCTTCTTTCGTTTGGCGGAAACGAATTCTATATCTTACGCATACACAATGCCATTCGAAATTACAATGTAATGACCTTTTCATATGTTGATGTTTTTGAAAAAGATTTGATTAAAAACCATAGTTTGACCAGAAAAAATGATGTTCTGCTGGGGGATGAAAAAATGTTTGTTATAGGCCTAGAAAGTTCAAATCATAGTTTTATCAATGACGGATACACTAAACATATAACTACAGGGAACATTAAGTCCGAAGGGGAAATATATATTTCCCAATCTTCGTATGCCATACATAAAATCGTGTATAAAATGTTTGATTATACGGAAAGTAAAAAACCAAAAAAGCGTAATGACAACAAAAGTCCCAAACTATTATATGAAATAGCAATTGAGTATAAAAAATATAAGGGAAAGATGTATCCAAACTATCTTTCCTTGCATAATGCGTTTAAAGTAAAAAAAACGCATTTCCGTATTGAAGAAATAGTTTTTGAAATCAAAAAAAAACGTTTTGTCATTAAAACAAATAACCCTCCAATATTTGTCGTTCAACCTGGTCAACCCAACGTTTTACTTAGCTATAAAAAGAAGAAAATAGACATTAAAGAGGTAAAGAATACCTACGATGGAATTCTTGTCTATCCAGATGATAAACAAATTGATGAAATTTTAAAGGAACTTGAATTAAATAATGATAGAAGCGAGAATATCGCGATTGATTTATTTCATTTTGAGTTTTCATATATAATAGATGAAAATGGATATACATTGAACAAATTCCTTTATGAAGAGTATAGTCAGTACAGGGAATTTTTTACCCAGCGAGTAATCACAGATTCCGTAACACTTCCACCAAATGAATTATTAATGAGGAAAGACAGACCTATTTTTAAAAATCAACCCGTTTCAAGCCCTGATAACTTCAGTGACTATTGGATGAACACTCCACTCCAAAATATTGATAATTAAAAACTTACATTTCATATTATTCCACTAATAGTTTTTTATGGATTTCCATTTGGAACAAATCTCCTAACTCCCGACGATTCTTCCCATCTACTTTTTATAACAACAATTGACATAAGGTAGTACACCTCTGGGTTTTGATATTTTTTTGTTTAATTTTATAGGTATAACAAACTGCTTTATAATGAAATAAAAGAGCGACATGCGAAAATATCTTTTGTTGTTATTTCTTTTTCCCATTGTCTTTGTTTTCTCCCAACAACGGGAATTCATAGAGGGGAAGTTGGTTGATAGAAAAACCAAAGAACCCATTGCTTTTGGGACTATACGGGTAAAGAACAAAGCGAAAGGTGTTATTTCCAATCTGGACGGAAGTTTTAAAATCCCTATGGTATTTCAGGAGATAGGGGATACCTTACAAATATCATCTTTAGGTTATAGAACAAAGGAAGTAGTGCTTTCCGATCTTAAGGTTTCCGATATTGTAGTGATTGGTTTGGTAGAGGAAATTGAGCAACTTACCGGCGTTGTAATTACAGGTGAGAAGACGCGCGTTACCCCATTTAGTGCAAGAAAAATAATTAGAAAGGCAATCTCCAATATCCCGAATAACTATCCTTTTTTCGATTTTTCCCTAGTGGGTTATTATCGTGACTATCAGTTGAAAGATGAAAATTACCTTAACCTCAATGAGGCCGTACTTGAAGTGTTTGATCGCGGGTTTGGGTTCAAGGATAGTTATGAAACCATGACAAGAATATATCGATACAATCAGAACAAGGATTTTGTTAGGGATTCCATTGCATCCAAACCTTACAATTATGATGATAAAAGTAAAGTAATACATAAGGCAACCCTTTATAATCCAGGGGGTAACGAATTTGCCTTGTTACGCGTTCATGATGCGATCAGGAACTATAATGTCAACACCTATTCTTTTGTGAATAACCTGGAAAGGGACTTTGAGGAAAACCATAACTTTTATTTGGAACCAGATACGTTTATAGACGACATACCCTTGTATGTGATTCGGGTGACCAAAGAACACAAAGAAACCGTGGTGGAGGGAAAAATCTATATTTCAAAAAATGATTTCGCCATTCATAAGATAGCCTATGCCGTTCATCAGCAGGCCATTATAGCCAATAAAGAGAACGAAAAATGGAGATTGAGTCAGGTTGCACCCACTAAAAAACTAGGGGAACTTATTTTTGATGTAAATGTGGAATACCGTAGATACAATAAGGAAATGTACCTAAATTATATTTCGTTCAGAAACAAATTTGTTGTTAAGGAACCTCCAAAGTTTATGATTAGCTCGGTTGAAGTAAACAATGAAAGCAGGTGTTTTGAGGTAAACTTTAACAACACTCCATCCCTTTCGAGTGCAAATAAGAAAGCGAAGTATAAACTATCTCACAAAGGGAAACGATTGAAAATTGATCGTATATCGATTAAAAATAATAGCGCATTCCTTTATCCTTCAAATAAAAATTTACCCATGGGTGTCGGTGATGATCAAATAAAGTTCGATTTAAAAATAAAGAATATTAAAGACGTGGATGGAAATGAGTTGGACAAATTCACTTTTTATCAAGCATATCAATTTCGGGAGTTTTTTGTGCAGGAGATAAGACCAAAAGGTAAGCCGCCCAAGGATAACTTGTTTATGGTTATGGACAGGCCGGTTTTTAAGAATCAACCTTTGGTCAAAATTGAAAGTTTGGACGACTATTGGATGAACACTCCATTACAGCGGAATAGATAACAGGAATTCCCAGTTTTGTAAACTAAAAAAACCGCTACTGGAATTCCAGTGGCGGTTTTTTATCTATGTAATCAACAATTAATTCATTTACACGTTAACGGATTTTACCGTTTGTACAATTCTACCAGCTATTTTGTAAGGATCTCCGTTAGAAGCGGGTCTTCTATCCTCTAACCAGCCTTTCCAACCTTTTTCAACGGTCATGATAGGAATACGTATGGACGCACCTCTATCCGATACACCATAGCTAAAATCATTTATGGAGGCCGTTTCGTGCAATCCTGTTAAACGCTGATCGTTGAATTCACCATAAACAGCTATATGTTCCTTAGTAACGGGTCTAAAAGCTTCACATATTTTTTCATAAACTTCTTGTGAGCCACAAGTCCGCAAGGTAGTATTGGAGAAATTGGCATGCATTCCGGAACCGTTCCAGTCTCCTTTGATCGGTTTAGGGTGCAATTCAATATAATAGCCATATTTTTCTGTTAACCGATTAAGTAGGTAACGTGCGACCCAAATTTCATCCCCAGCCTTTTTTGCGCCTTTGGCGAACAACTGAAATTCCCATTGTCCGGCAGCAACCTCTTGGTTGATTCCTTCAAAATTAAGCCCAGCTTCAATACACTGATCCGCATGCTCTTCCACTAAGTCCCTGCCCCACGTATTTTTTCCGCCTACAGAGCAATAATACATACCTTGGGGTCCAGGATATCC
>JBCBZE010000027.1:0-18515 GCA_039815505.1 Bacteroidota bacterium
AAAGTGACATCCATTTGTGGTTCTGTGTTATGATCAACAAAAACCTTTAAATGGGTACCCCTAACCTCGATCGTGGCATGAAACCATTCTAAACGTTCTATGTCCGCCTTCGTCTCATAGGTAGGATAGTTGTAAAAAACCCAACTTAAGGCCCCATTGTAGATGGGGATGTACTGGATAGCTTCTTGCGTACCGCCTAATTGTGGCCTAAAGTATATAAATTGATAGTTTTTTTCACTGGCCACCCTAAAACCAAGTCCGGCCATTACCTCACCCGCAATATCCATATCCACTTTAAAATTTTTCACCCCCAATCCCTTGGTGATAGCAATGGACTGGTTTTTACTATCCAATTTTAAAGAAGGCTTTCCCTTAAATATCGTATCCACATATGCAGTGGGTTTATTCTCTTCGGATATAATGATACATTTATTTTTTTCAAATAAAGATGTCTGGGCGATGGATAGTGTTATGGAAAATAGAAAAAAGAGACCTAAATTAATTTTTTGAAATTTCATATGGTAGGGATTTTAAAAATTCTAAATTGTGCCCAAGCTAATTGAGCTTTGGAAAAATCGGTTTTCTTTTTCCATTTATTTTAGAACCTTTTTCCGGTCATTATCTTATATTTCTATAAATGAACTCTTTAGGTAACATAGACAAGGACTTACTACTGAATATAAAGTGTAAAATAGAAGCTTTATCCGGATTGGAAACTAAAAAGGAATGGGTTCAAAAAGATTATGATTTCCTTGTTTTCTTTATAGAGGAAAAAACAGGCGTTAAACTAAGCTTGTCCACGGTAAAAAGAATTTGGAAAAATGAGTATAATCGCTTGCCCCATAGTACAACATTGGATACTTTGTCCAAACTGGCTTATGAAAAAGATTGGTTATCGTTGAAAACGGAATGGTTAGATAATCAAAATACGCCAAGGCCAATACCCAAAAAAGTGAAGGGAAAACCCAAATCCCAGATTGTATATACCGTTCTTATTCTTTTTTTGATAGTCCTTGGTATTCTATTTATACTGAAAATTAGAAATACCGGACCAAAAGGGGATTTGGAGTCCGTCTCTTTCTCCATTAAAAAATCTGTTGAGAACACCATACCCAACACCGTAGTATTTAGCTATAATATTGAGGGAATCAAAGCCGATAAATTTTTTATACAACAAAGTTGGGATACGAGTAGACGTGTAGAAGTACATAAAGGAAGTAAGGAAAAGACGGACATCTATTATATACCGGGGTTCTACACTGCTAGACTCATTGCAGATGATAAAGTAATTAAAGAAATACCTGTTCACATGACCTACGACGATTGGTTCATGGCAGTAAGACAACCAATTTCAAACGTGACGACCTTTGATAAAAAACATTGGATAGACGCTCCTTACTTGGGAATAAATAAGAAGTCCTTAGAGGCCAAGATAGATATGGAAAAGCCCTTTCAATTGTCATATTACTATGTAAAGAACTTTGTATTGGATGGTGATAATTTTAACTATAGCTGTGATTTTAAAATGGAACCGATCGAAGCTATTTCATGTCCCAATCTCAGCATTCATGTGCAAGCGGAAAAAGGGCATTATTGGATCATGTTTTCAAATAAGGGTTGTGAAAGTGAATTGTCTTTACAATTGGGTGAGCTTACGTACAATGGTAAGGACAGGGATCTGACCATGTTTGGAACCAACATTTACCATTGGCAACGAGTCAACATAAAAGTAGTGGATAAACAGTTGGAGTTCAAATTAAACGGCGAGAACATATTTTTAAGTACGTATACTCAATCCATTGGGGAAATAAAGGAAATTAGTTATTTCTTTTCTGGAAATGGTGTAGTCGATAATGTGGAGCTTAAAGACTTAAAAGGGGACAACATATTCTATGACGATTTTAGCCAAAATACAGCAAAGGTCCAAGAATAATTCGTACTACTATCTAAACTCTTCCTTTGATTGAGAATAGGTATATGCTACTTAAAAAGAGAAAAAAGGAAAAAGTGCGTCTTTTCATGATGTTGTTTTATGGTTTTGTCCTTAGCGAGTAATTATTTTCATAATTGTCATAGTAAACTCCAAAATCAAAAAAAGCAATGGCCATCTAACTGAATTCTATTTTACCATTTTAAGGTAACGTAACAAAACTGAAAGAAGAGCGTCTATAGTATATAGAAACAAACTGTCTTTGATCATGAAAACAATGAATATGAATTATGCAAAACGAAGCCTGTATTATAGCCTAAAAGAGGGTTGGTGTATGAAAAGGAATTACTATTACGAATAATTCCGTTTATGGTATTGGATGATTAGCTACCCAACAAAAGAAATGTTATCACTTTTCATTACTATGGAAAAAAGGCAATTTGCGACATATGGACCCTGCGGATTTAGTACTTTTGAAATTATCCATGTGCAAAGAATCACAACTTCATTTTAAGGTCTATAAACCTTTTGGCATGCTGAGTCAAATGGACTCCAATGATAGTAAACAAAAGCGATCAAAACATTTTTTAAAAGAGCTCTATAATTTCCCCCCAAGTATTATGCCCATTGGGAGATTGGACGAAAAATCGGAGGGCCTCTTGTTACTTACGACCGATGGCAAACTAAGTGATTTCATCAATCGTTCGGGAATAGAAAAGGAATACGTTGCACAATTGGATGGCATAATAACGGATGATGCCGTGTCCTTTATACAAGAAGGCGTTGAAATTGGGCTACATGGAAAGAAGTATCGTACCCAGCCATGCAGAGCGCATATATTAACCACACCGCCTACCTTGCCGCCACCTAATGGAAAATTACGCATGGATAGGCATAGACCTTCCTCATGGATACGTATCACTATAACCGAGGGAAAGTATAGACAAATACGTAAAATGACAGCAGCGGTCGGGTATCCTACCCTGCGATTGATACGGGTACGTATAGGGACAATTTCTCTTGCCAACATGGCGGTAGGTGCAGTAGAAACTGTATCGAATAAACATCTTGGTACAACTATGACTTACCACCAAAATCAATACTAAAGCAGAACGTATTCCATGCTATAAGAACAAAGTACCACATTACTATTTGTTAGAAAATTACGGACAAAACTCATTTCTTAACAAAAGGTTAGGCCAATGTTATAAATAAGTTTTTACAAATCTTTAAGTAGGAAAATACCGTTTTTTTTGATATATTTATAGCTCATTTGGCATACTCTCCAAAGCCTCATTTTGAAATAGCGGAGAATTAATATTATCATTTACCATGAAAAAATTAAGTTTAAAGAATTTGAAAGATCAAGAAATGAACGAATCCCAAATGAAGAACATCACTGGTGGTTTCTGGGGTTGTACCGAAGATTATTGTAGGTATGCAAACCCACATGCTTGGTGTTGTTAAACTTGGTATGGAAATAGATTAAGTACCTTAATCTATGGAAAAGTTCAAAGTACGAATTACGTATTTTGAACTTTTTTTATTCCAATAACGCCAGAACCTTGAGAATTTACGATAATTTAAAGTTAATTTGTAAGAAAATACATCTATTTTATGTAATTTTAATATTCATTAGGTTCACTCTCCAAAGCCTCATCTTGAAATAGCGGAGAATTAAAATTATTTACCATGAAAAAATTAAGTTTGAAAAATTTAAAAAATCAGGAAATGAATGAATCGGAAATGAAACAAGTTTCTGGCGGTGCTAGCTCCTACTACTGTGGTTATTACTACTGTACATTTGTAAATCCAAATGCGGTATGTTGCTAAATCTTAGCTGATTTCGAGTGGAAATCTTTAAAAGTTCAAAGTACCTAACAAGCACTTTGAACTTTTTTAATTTACAGGAACAATTGTCCCATAGTAGAGGATTTGATTTGAAATATATTCTAAAAATATTTTATCCATTTCTTTTTCCGGAAGATTAATGACTTCCGAAACCAAATCAAAAAATTCCCGATATGAAAACACTTCCCTATAATCTTTGATATCCAATAATATGGCATTTAAATTGATCAAGCATATTTCCTTAGGTGCCAAAGGAAGAAATGATGGGATAGATAAATAATAACTTTTTGTTTTCTGCAGTGGAGATGCTAAAACATTATTCCACAAAAAATTACTACAGACCAGATAATCAGAGAGATGAGGGTTTACCGTAAATTTAGCTTGCCGCTTATGGTCATCGGGTTTGGAACAAAACTGGATCCCTTTCTCTATTCGGGAAATGGATAAGGCGCCGTTGGGTGCATGGTTATCCATAATTTGCAAACGTTGATTTTCCAAATTTCGATAATCCTTTATAATCACTTCCAAATCATTGTCAAGAGCTACTATGTGGTCCAAGACCTTATACAGGTAATCCCGCTCTTGAATATCATAGAACTTGGATTGGTTTATCTCCAAGGTGTCCAAATGGGATAGATTGTCTTTCCAATCCAAAAAGTTCTTTCTGGTTTTCATGATGCTTTTGTATTATGGAATGCAACCAATCTGGCATAATACTCAGGATATTGCTTCTGTAAGCGAACCGCAATCTGCTCCATATATTCAGTGGATCTCTTTAAATGGCTTATTAAATGAACATATTGTGAATGCCAAGGAACATTATGGAAGGCGGCAAAATTGTATTTATGGGTATCGTCCGGTTTGCTGAAAAGGGATGTAATCTCTAAATTTTTAGAGGCAATCATATTGCTCAATAGGAATTGCTCATAATATAGATTGATAAGGCTACTATTGATTTTATGTAATTTGTCCTGGTTATTGTCAATCAATTCAAAGGCGGCATCGGTATATTGCTTAAATACGTCAATATCATTCCCTCCGATAACACCAACATTGATATATCTTATTTTAGAGGATAGGTCCGCTGCGAACTCCTTGGGTACCTTATCAAAGTTTTTATGGACATATGGATGTATGAAGGCATACTGATCCCCGCTGTGATTGTAGCTTTGACAGAACAAAGGGGTCTTTATTATTTCATCCAGAACCGGACCGAACAAAAATATATCTCCATCCAAATGACAAAAGGGTTCTCTTTGGAGTCTATAAGTATATAGTTTCCCTATTGCCCATGCACCTGAATTATAATCGGAAATATCATTAAGCGCATTGGAAAAAGACGCATAGGGCAATCCCAGTGCCTGTTTAAAAATTTTGATTCCAAAATCGTCCGTCACCAAATGTAGGTTGGGGTAATATTTTTTAATGGAAAGACAGCTATATACCCAAGAACAATAAAATAAAAAGGAACTGGGAAATCCTCCAAAATGACGAAAATTCCAATTCTCCTTATTTAGGTCATCGAAAAAGGGTTTGGACCAAAATGATTGCACAAACTTCATTACGCCTCTAAATTTTCTTGCATAACACCTAAGATATCCTCCAAAAAAGAAGCATCGTATTCATGGGGTATTATTCGATTATTAATAATCAATATGGGGGTATGGAACAGTTCATTTTTGCTACACCATTCCCTTTGTTTTTGGAGAATTCCGTAGTCTTTTTTTTCAAAATCAACCGCTGTTTCCCTTAAAAACTTATCCACATCCATATGTTCAAACCACTCATCCATCATTTTTAAAAAACTATCAGGCCCCTTTTTATAATAAGATCTGATCATCGCTGCCGTTACATCGTTACGTGCCGAGGACGAGGTGTCATAATGATTAAATACAAGTTCAAATCTATATTTGGAGCTCCCTTTTTTAGAAACATCATAAAAATTGTCAAAAGCCTTTTTACAAAAGCTACAGGTCGTGGATAATACGAGCAGAACTACCTGTTTTGCATCTGGGTTACCAAATATAAGAGGACTTGCCCCTGAGGTGATTTTTATACTTTTGGTATCCTTTAAAGCACGTTCTATGGTTTGTGGAGATCTCTTAAAACGAAGTAATTCAATTCCACTGACGCTAAGCTCATTGTTCTGCTTTTTTAGGCTTCGAAACCGATGGACAATTGTTAGCACTATCAAAAAAACAAATGCAAGGACAAGCAAATCATTCAACAAAGGGGGTTCCAAGTAATACCCATTCCATAAAATCAGCAAGGTTTGAATTAAAATGATAAAGCTTGACAATAAACATAATCGACACCACTCTTTTAAAAAAAGACCTTGAAATATAAGGGAAGATATAACCGCTATGATCGCGGTAGCATATGCTAGAGTATGAACGCCACCTATTTGTGTGTTAAATAACGTTAACACTATGGTTGATGATAGAAAGGCAAAAAGAAAATCATTGATTGAAAAAAGGCCTATATTACCGAAGGACCTAAGAATTTTAGCACAACCCTTATCCTCGTTTTTTCCACATACTTTCTCCCCTAAAAATGAGTTCTCGGTATAAGTGGTCTTAAATATTTCGTCAGAAATATATAGCCCGAAACTCCCAGTAATGCAAAACAAAAAAGAAACGATATCCGGCAACAACAATAATGCGGACAATCCCAAGAATGCAATTAAGAACAGATAGGTATACTTTATACCTGAAGATGGAATAGTTGTCTTTTCATCCTTTTCCGCTAAAAGGACTACACCGTTCCACTTCTTAATAAACTCATTTTGATTGATTACTTGTTTATCACCATGCAGATACAACTGACTGCCTTTTCTTTGTACGTGGGAAAAATGAGGCACCTTTTCCCCATCCTCAATGAAAGCAATAAAATGTTTAGGTAAAAGATTGAGCTGACTGGTCGCTATTTGCGCAGCAATATTTTCTATTTTTAAAAAGTCCAGGGTTTCTTTTATGGCGTATAAAGACGGGGTATACGGATGGCTAAAGAGCTGCAGCTCCAATTCGCTTTTAGGCACCTTTATATTCTCCGCCTTAAGATAAGTAGTAAGGGCATTTAATAGCACATTGTCCATAACCTAAATTTTGGGTCTAAATATTAAAAGCAGGTCCAAAAGGATAAATTGAAATACGTAAGATTTATCCTCTTTTATATAAAGATAATTTTTTAATATTTATAATTTAAGTCGTATACTGTTAAATATTGGATTTAGGAGATAGGTTTTAAACAAAAAACCTCCCAAGCCAACCCATGGGGAATCCATACAAATCAAATAATTCATGAATGGCCTGCAAAGATATGCTATTTAATACCCAATATACGCTTGAACATCTTTGCCTCACATTGATAAAACTTGCAAAGTAGTACTACAAAATCGGAGAATTTAAAATTTAGGAACATCGTAGTTTAATTAAAGATTTATCTATACGTATGGTTTGTGAAGAAAAAATCACAAAAATTATTTTTTAAAACCTTACAGAAAAATAAACCCCGGCCACACCTTCCGTATAATTGGGTAATAGTACGGTGTGCCTTGATTCTTTAAATGGATTCCATTGGAATAAATAATCAAAATGATATACCAGCTTTGTAATCATCACCCCTATCCCAGCTCCCAACAGTACATCCGAAACCCAATGCTTGTTTTTAAGTACCCTAAGACTTCCGGTAGCTGTCGCAAATCCGTAGCCGCTATAGGCCAATAATGGACTAGTGTCCTTAAATTCTTCGTATAGTACCGAAGCCGTGGTAAATGCATGCGAAGTATGTCCGGAAGGAAACGATTCCGCATTAAACCCGTTAGGCCTTTCCTTGTAGATACCTCTTTTAAGTCCCTTGGTCAGTAAATCGGTCAAGAGCAATGATATTGCCATGTTCTTGGTCTGATCAAACCAATGGTTTTTTGAAGCTATTCCCGCTACATCGGCAATATACATTTGTGCAATTGGTACATAACGGGTATAATCATCTATACTTGTATTAAAATCATCTCCCACCCTATCGTTTACATCCTGTTGGAAATCTTTCTCAAATTGGCTATCCGAAATGAGTATACCGGATAAAATCAAGGCAGCAGGTAATGAGCACTGCTGTATTAATTTTTTTTCTGACTTTATAAAAGTACTGTCCCTTTGTGCATTGGCGTATACTACATTGAATAGGACGGCCCAAAGTAGTATGGTACATCGTAACATATAATCAAACGGTTTCTATGCAAGTGTTCCCGTTTTGATTTTTAGTATGCCCCCATATTTATTAAAGCATAAAACTGGGATATGATTATAACGATGGAAATAGGAGAATATTTCCATTAAACGTTAAATCAAATTTTGAAAAAGGATTTAGCCCTTGACGGGTTCTAGGTAAACAAGCTTAATTAACTACTTAGATTCTTTACACGTACCGCATTCATACCTTTCATACCTTTTTCCAGTTCAAAAGATACACTGTCATTCTCCGCGATTTCGTCGATCAGGCCACTGACGTGAACAAAATATTTTTCTTGATTTTCAGCATCAATAATAAACCCAAATCCTTTGGAGGTATCAAAGAAGGATACTTTTCCCTTTCTCACAGGGTCAAAGGCTTCCTCATCCCCCTCTTCTTTTTTGGGAATACCTAACACGATATCCTCGGCATCGATCTTTATCTTTTCGGAGGGGTCTGGCGGAGTATCGGTTAAGTTGCCATACTGATCCACATAAACAAATTCATTTAAGCCCCCATTTTCCTTGGCAGCGGCTTTTCTTGCTTCTTTCTTCTTTTGTTTATCCTCGCGCTTTTTTAATCGCTTTTTTTCTTTTTCCGACTTGTTATAGGTTTGTTGTGATTTTGCCATTCCCTTAGGTTACGATTGCTTTTGAGTTTATACAAAGATAGGATTTGTATTTTAATACAAGGTTAAGACCGTTTATGATATTGTTTTGTCTTCAAAAATTGCCACCGCCCGTACCGGAGATCCAGTACCTCCCCTTATTTTTAAGGGAAGTCCAATAAAACGAAAACGTCCTCGACCAATAAGTAAATGGAGGTTTACCATATTTTCGTAATGTGTAAAACCCCATTCCCCACAAATGCGATGTACTTCTTTGTTGGATACGCCGGGTACACCTGGCGACATCGTCTCTACCCCAAATGAAGCTATCTTATGTTGGCCCAGCCATCTGGCAGCTTCTACACTTAAACCAGGACCATTTACCCAATTCGGGGTGTTAAAGTTTTTCCTGTAGTGGTCCGTATAAATAAGTACCGTATCACCTGTACTAATTTCCAATCCCGCCACAGTGCATGCTTCTTTTAAATCGGGTACCTCTATAAGTGACTTTAGCCCCTTACGGGAAAGGTCTAGACATATACCCTCCGTATAAAACATAGATAGGGGCATGGTATCAATGGAATGCTCTCTAAACTCCCTGGCCATATGGTTCAAAGCATCTACATGGGTTCCGGTATGCTCCCCCATTTCCATTTTATAAATACTTGGTGTTACGGTATCGCTGTTTTTATCCCCGTCCCATTCTTCATGAGACGCATGTATACTAATTTTTACAGGCGGAAGGCTCTTATAAACGGGCATTCCATCAAAAATTTCTTGGCTCAAGTCTATTATTTCGGGCATATTCCTATGCATTGGGTTTTCGATTTTCTTTATTGCTATTTTCATTCCCGTGATAGCTCTGAAACAATCTTCCGATGTTGTGGAAATAGCTGAATTAGTTCTTTTTGATTCGGAAGTGTAAAATCCCTGAAATCAAACCCGGGCGATACGGTACAACCAACCAAAGCGTAGTCTTGCTTTGCGTTTTGCTCTATTCTAGCAGCAAACCAACACCCACCTTTGACCACAAATTGGGGTAATTGTCCTATATCGATAGCGTTGCCTATACTAACACATGAATAAATCCCTTCAGCGGAAATCATGTGCAACTCTATGGGCGTCCCTTTATAAAAATGCCATATTTCATCCTGCTTTATTTTATGAAAGGCGGAAAAGGTATCTGCGGTCAGAAGAAAATAAATGGATGTGGCATAATTTCTTTTCCCTTGGTATGCGTTCCCTAATTCCTTCTCGCCGATTTCATGGATGCTTCTATAGGTTTCCCTATAATAACCACCTTCAGGATGTTGTTTTAGCTGTAAGCTTTTGATTATTCTTTCTGCCTCATCCATTGAAAGTTATACTTTTACAATTTTGGTTTGATCTTCATTGAATTTTACCCGTGCTCCGGACCAATAGGCGGCAGCTGCCAAGTGAGATGGTTTTACTGCATCTAGCCCTACGGATATTGGAGCGGATAATGGTTTACCCCTGCTTATGGCATCTAAAAAGTTAGCGACATGCGCAGCATCAAGACTCTCGGTAGAAGTTACTTTTTGCGGTTCTCCGTCATGTGGAGTGTAAATATAGCCGGCCCTGAAAAGTTCTAAATTACCTTCCGTCCCATGGAACAAAACAGAATCATGGGTATTGTTGACCGGTAATATGGTGCATTCAAAAGTAAAGTTCCACCCACCTTTGTATTGAATAATGGAGTTTACGGTGTCCGGATTGGTCCTGCCATCCTTGAGATGGTAAATACCGCCGGTAGTTACCGCATTCAAAGGGTCTGCATCGTCCATCATCCATTGCGCCACATCTCCCCAATGTGTCAATAGGTCCGATAGGATTCCCGTACCATATTCCTTGTAATGTCGCCAAGCATCATACCGCGCCCATTCATAAGGTACAGGAGGGGATTCGCCCAAAAAAGTTTCCCATTTAAAGTCTTTGGGTTTGGGACGAGGTTCTATTTTTCTACGTTGCCATCCGAAGTTACTCCAAACGGCCCTCGCAAAAACAATATCCCCCAACTTTCCAGAACCACCAAAGAATTCTTCCTTAACCCGATTATAAATGGCCCCGCTCCGCTGTTGTGTACCTGTCTGACATAGAACGGAACTCTTCGCCACCGCATTTTTTAAAGCTTCGCCTTCTTCATAGTGAAGGGTTACGGGTTTCTCCAATAAAAGGTGTTTATTAGCGGTCAAGATCCGAAGTGCATATGATTTGTGAAGATGGTCTGGTGTGGCCAATATAACCGCGTCTATCTTGGGATCGGCCAACACTTCGTCCAAGTTATAGGTAACCTTTGTCTTGGAGTGTTTTAAATACTTTTTGGTGCGCTCCATCTGCTCATCCCATACATCACATACGGTTATTAGATCTACTTTGCCCGTGGCCAACAGTTTGTTCATCACCCATCTCCCTCGACGCCCTGCCCCTACAAGCGCCAGGCCGATCCTATCATTAGCGCCTAGGATACGGCTATAGGAGGCTGCCGTAATGGCCATGGCCCCTGTTGCTACAATAAAATCTCTTCGTTTCATGGGTCTAGTACCGGTTTTACTCTAAGGCCGCAGCATGTCGCAGTTCCATACCAATTGAGGTTCTGGGTTTAAAACCTTTCCAGTTTCCCGTATTGGCATTTTCTTCCAAATCTAAATATTCATTATAGTCCTTATGCAACAAATGAATTCCAAAAAATGCGGTTATAAAGTGCTGATTAATGTTATTTATTCTACGCATATCCCAAACAGAATCGGCATATCTTAGATACTCATCTATATTAAGGCCCTCTTGCATGGTGGCGGTGGCCGGTGGATTTGGAGCCACATTGTGCCGGGCATTCATATAGGTAAGTAAATAACGATCACTGTTTATGGATCCCTCATAAATTGCTTTTACCCCATTTTCATACATAGAAATATCGTCCTCGCTACCGGAAACAAAAAAGGTTGGTGTTTTTAATCCCGCCAAACCTGTAGAATCCCATACGGCATTTGCCATACCCCACGGAGCCAAGGCCACAAAAGCCTTTATTCTTTTGTCAAGAGACCTTTTATAGGCCTCATTATGGGCAGCTCTGCTGTCCAGGGCGTCGCTGCCACCGGTAATCGACTTAAAAAAGTTAAGGGCAGCTCCACTATAACCTGCACCACAAGTGTTAAGTCCTCCATAGCCCCCCATAGAATACCCTACAAGGCCCGTGTTTTCCGCGTTCACCATGCTGGACAAAAAACTACCGCTCCCCTCCTTCCCCAAGCGATCTATTTCATTAAGAACAAATTGCTGGTCCAAGGGCCTATTGACCAAGGTGCTGCTAAAATTACCGGCATCTTTATACGTGGAATCCGTATGATCTATCGAAACTACAATATACCCCTTGGATGCCAAATTCTCGGATAGATAAGTGAATAGAAAACGCGAGCCCACATAACCATGGGAAAGAATAATCAAGGGGTACTTGGTATCGGGTTTTAAAATCGGGGCATCCCTTAAACACCGCCCTTTAAAAGTGAAAGGAACCAGTGGACGATCGGGAGAACCGTTTCTTCCCAATACCTGGGTATAGGTTTCAATAGCTTCCCGTTCTTCGGGAATAGTTGCAGGATACCATATTTCGACAGTTATAGGACGATCATAAATCGGGGCCTTCCCATCTTTTATATTGAGAATGTCCCGTTGTCCTTTATGAACCAAGTTCAATGTCTTTACTCCTACTCCATATTCGCCCCGTTTGGCCAATTCAGGGGCATCCGGTAAAAAATCACCAAAAACGAATTCACCGGAATCGGGTTCCAGGGAAATACTCGTTTTCCATGCAATCGTCATGATGATCGTAACGCCCAATAAAACCAAGAAATATTTTTTATTTATCATAAGCCCGTAACTGTATCTGTGGTTAGCTTATAAATATACTAAAACTTATGGTGCATTGATTGGGTCAATATGACCCTAATTTCAGAAAGACTAAATATATCTCTGGGACGGATTACTGTTCAGCAGCCTTTTGGCCGTTTTCCAAAATAAGATAGAGGTAGGATTTGGACCTATCATCTTTTTAGGGTTTTTAATATAGGAGCTTACCAAAAGTTTAAGGAACTGCAGTTGATCGTTTTCACCTAAGAAATTCTCAAATGCCATATTCCATTTATCAAATTCCCTGGATTGTATTTGACTATGGGAAAGAACAGAAATATCGGAGTGGCGGCGGTCATGCCGAATTTTATCGAACAGTTTTAAAACTTTTACCTGATTACCTTCTAAATATTGTATGAACTCTCCGTCATAATAGAGCAAACAACCGCTTATTCCATTTCGGTCATTGAATTCTCTGGCTTTTTCCAGCATCTCCTGCATTTGTACCTGCCCAAAAATTGGACTGGCTATGGACCTGTAGACCAGACAAAACATACGTAGTTCCCAATTTATTAAACCTCCTTAACAAGTATAAATATAATTATTTTATAAGAAAGGGCTGTCAAATTGATTATCCAACAATTCCAAATAAAACCAAGAATATAGGCATAATTACGATTTTCATAGGACCAAAAAATTAATTTTAAATTACGATTCCAAATTCAATCCAATTTTTCTTTACTTCGCAAAAAGTTTTGGTGATGACCCTATTTGTAGACATGGATGAAGTTTTGGCAGATACCTATCTCGCCCATATAGAAAGATATAATACCGATTTTGGTGAAAACTTGACCATAACTTCTTGCTCTGGGAAGGAAGTGTGGCAAAATGTCCCCAAGGATAGGCAGGAAAGTGTGCGCAAGCATGCATACAACAAAGGATTCTTTAGAGATTTAGCGCCTATGGAAAATAGTCAAATGGTATTAAAGGAATTAACCAAAAACTATGAGGTTTACATCGCTTCCGCTGCCATGCAGTTTCCTAATTCCTTGGATGAAAAATCTGATTGGCTCGATGAACATTTTCCATTTATCCACTGGAGGAAACGTATCCTATGCGGTGACAAACATATACTTAAAGGTGATATTCTTATTGATGATCGCAGCTATAACTTAGAAAGCTTTGATGGTAGGCCATTGCTGTTTACTTCTCCCCATAACATACATACCCATGGATATGAACGTGTGGATACCTGGATGGATGTTGCCCATATATTATTGTAGCCCGCTGACTATTTTATCATGGTATGAACCTCCTTTGTAAGCTTATAGGGTGCTTAAGCTGGCCCACATACCATGTTTTAAGAGAAGTCTAATGCCTACATAGAAATATATATGACCGTTTGTGACATACATTTCATCCCATTCATTTGCTAAAAACAGTTTTCCAAGTATTTTTTGAATACACCACACTGGTCACAAACATCGGTTGCAGTTGTATAACCAATGATAGCTAAAATTATACTTTTCATTTATCAAAAACTACAAACAAGATTCAAACACTTCAATCCATCTATGTATATCAACAATTCGGTTTGTATTTTTTCATTCAGGTATTTGCATACATCATATTTGTAGTGTAAAACAAAAGAAAAAATGAAATTATTTTCAAATAAGCATAAATCATTTAAAATCAATACCTTAAATCTAAAAGTATTCAGTTTTGAATGGGAAAATTTGTTAAATAATGCTTAAAACGGTACTATTTATTACATAGTACTGTAACAAAAGTAAAACTGTAGCGTCTATTAGATATAAATCAAAAAAATTAGAGTCATGAACATCAAAAATAAAAATCAAATCAACGAAACCATTAGTTATTTACTTGGCTTTGGTTGGAACACAAGAACAGGACATATTTAATATAAATCACACAACATTAAAAACAAAAAACCATGAGAGCATCCATTATCAAAACACCGACAGAGTCCAGAAAATTTTCCTTCTTTTCTAATCTTAAGGATAGTAAAAGAGTGCAGTGGGCGGCATATAGAAGTTATAACCGCTAGGAATAAACGTAAACAACACCAATAAAAACAAACGTCATGAAAACATTCATCAATCAATCACCAACAGAGTCCAGAAAATTCTCATCATTTTCTTCTTTTAGAGATAGCAAAAGAGTTCGCTGGTCGGAGTGCAGGAACTACAGTCGCTGATAGAGATTGTTACCGGACTTTTCCAAAATTTAGTTAGTTGAACCAAAGGGGATAAGCTTAATCAAACTTATCCCCTTTTTTTTAGTGATTATATGATCAAAAAAGACGGTTAACAACTTCTCGCACCTGCCATATATTCAGTTACTGATTTTTCCAATTCCTTGAATTCCAGGAATTGCTGCTTTATCCTATTTAATTGGTCGTCAAGTATTTTCTTATGCCCTCTTAGGGATACCATAATTTCATAGTTGGTATCCTTTAATTTCTCCAATTTATTCCTTAAAAGCTCAATCCGTTCAAATAAACCATAAGTTTTGGGTTCACATACATAGGAATTTAATTTTTTTCCCAATTGTACCAAATCCCTGTTATTCCGTTCCATACGTAAGATATAGGCATTATTGTCCAAATTCTTTACCGAGGAGGTGTCAGGGAGTTTTATTTCCATAGCTGTTCTGATTTTGGGTATTGTTGAACTTTGTAGCCTTTAAATTACAAATAATCTTTATGCGAAACAATCCTAAATAACAGAAAATCAGACTTTAACTTTTTATTTTCTTAAAATAATTGAATTTTTTAACTTAAACAATATCGTAATTATCCTACGTTTTTGCTTTTGGATATACTGCGAAGAATGAAGATTAAATTTGGATAAGATAATTTAGAGGCAAGTATTCACCGATAGTAGGCACCCAATGGAAATGCGTTCGCATGCTTAAAAGAATTGTTCTGCCGTATGTCAGTGCATTTTTGAAAAAACCGCTTACCTTAAAAATAACGAAAGAAAAACCCCTACTTTTTGATGTGGGCCCTTATTTAAAATTTAATGTTGATTTTCCTCCTCGAACTTGGTATCGGCCAAAGTTTTGTTCAACCGCTCAGAAAAAGGCTCCCGATATAATTCTTTCAATAACTTTCGTCTTTTTCTATCGGATATGTCCAAGGTGTCCAAAACAGATCTACCATGCTGAATCGCCGATATCCTATTCCTTTTTAGTTGAACGCGTTCATCAACAGACAAGACCATATCCGGTTCAAATTGTTCCATAAGCGTCCTTTGTTTTACCGCGATATTTTTCTTCACTTTTTCAAGGACTTCGTTATCCTGGGCCATTAGCGTTCCGGAGAACAAAAAAAGGGCAGCCCATAGCATTCCGTTCTTCATGTTTAGGTTTCATATAGTGTTCGTACAAAATAAGAAATTCTCTTGAAAATAAGGGAATCGTGCCTTTGGGTACGTCCGTTTATCCGCTTTTTATGTATTTCATCGCTATATTATTTTGGTTTAAATTTGACAACGATTAAAAACAGAAAATGAGAATACTGATCATAAGTTTTTTCCTGATGTTGACCCTGACATCAATAAAAGCGCAGACCACTACCACTATTAGTGGTGCACGAATTAGTTTCATCTTTTTAGCCAAGGACGTTAACGGTACTATTGCTGGATTCGATTCTGATGCTACCATAGATTTGGAAAACCCTTCAAATTCCAAGTTTAAGGGTTCCGTTGCGGTCGAGACCCTGAAAACAGGAATTTCGTTGAGAAATTGGCATTTAAAGGGTAAAAAGTATTTCAATGAAAAAAAATATCCGAGAATATTCTTTGAGAGTTCTCAAGTGGAGAAAAATGAGGGCAATATTAGGGTGCGAGGGAAGTTGATGATCAAAGGAATTACCAAAACCATCACCATTGTATTTAAGAAAAAAGGAAATCAGCTGGTAGGCACCACATCCCTGTATTGCTCGGATTATGGAATCAACATTAAGAAGAAAAGGGAGGATAACAAAGTAAAGATTAAAATTGTATTGGACCTAAAATAGTCTTGTGGTAGTGAACCTATAAGCTATCTCTCCTTTAAGATTTCCATCTTTAGATAAATTCGGCTAGACTTCATTAACAATACCAAACCAATAACCATTATGCAAAGCGACAGTGTGCCGGCAAGCACCCACTCGAACCACCGTGCCCCATTGTGTTTTAAGAAACCACTTTCTATGGCGCAACAAAGCCCAAATCCAAACAAACAGACCCCTCCCGCCCCATTTAAAAACCACGCTTTTTTTAGTGCTCTTAGATTGGACATTTCTTAGGTTTTATCGGTTAGTTTTTTATCTATGATCAGCAGGGCATCACCAACCGTTTGCATACTGTCCATATCCTCGTTTTCCAACATAATATCAAAGGCATCTTCCACATCCAATACAATATCCACCAGATTGGCGGAATTAATGTTTAGTTCGTTAATGAAGTGACTTTGTTCAGAAATATCCGCTGCCGCAACATCTTCCGGAAGATATATCTCAACAATGTCCCTTAACTTTTGATAGCGCTCTTCTTTGTTCATTCTATTTTGTTTCAATCGTCGTAAGCCTTAAAAATAACACAAGCATTTACATCTCCAAAGCCAAAACTGGCTTTTGCCAAAATTTTAGGTGTATACCGTATAGTTTTTCGAGGGATCTTATCCACGGATATCAGCTTTTCAATGTCAGGGTGCACATCTTCACAATTTACATTTCCAAACAAAAGCTTCTCCTTAAATTGCAGAACAGCGGCAACGGATTCTATGCTGCCTGCCGCAGCAAGGCAATGTCCCACGATTCCTTTAAACGAATTTATAAAGGGAAAAACCGCACCCGAACGCCCCAGAGCTTCGCTCCAATTTTGTATTTCCAATACATCCTTTGTGGTAGCGGTAAGGTGTCCGTTTATACTATCTATATCCGATTTTTGTATTCCGGCATTATTGACCGCATCAACAATACAACGTTGCACCCCTTTGCTGTTGGGAGCGGTCATACTGCCATCTGCCCTTTGACCACCGCTGTTCACCGCTCCGCCCAATATTTCTGCATATATGGTAGCACCACGTTCCAGCGCACTTTCCATTGATTCTAGAACCATTGCCCCTGCCCCGCTTCCAGGTACAAATCCGGCAGCCGTTGCGCTCATGGGTCTACTTGCTTTGGTTGGGTCATCGTTAAACCTTCTTGGCAAGATACGCATCGCATCGAACCCTCCCCATACATAAGGCCCACTATCACTACAGCTGCCCGTTAAGATTCTAATCGCTTTACCAGAGGAAATGCGATCATATGCCATAAGAATGCCCTCGGTTCCCGTGGTACAGGCAGAAGAGTTCGTGGTAACTTGATTCCCACAACCCAGAATTCCACCCAAATACGCACTTATACCACTTGCCATTGTCTGTATAACCGTTGTACTTCCTAGCCTTCTTGCATTACCCCCATCTACCAAATGAATGGATTCCCTGAATTTATCCACCCCCAAAATTCCAGTTCCAAAAATAATACCGTTATTCCAATCCGGTTCTTCTTTTAAAGCAATTGGCAAACCCGCATCCTTCCAGGCATCCATGCCCGCAATTACGCCATAAACAATACCACTGGCATGTAAACCTCTTTGTTGAAGAGGTGTAAAGTATTTGTTTATATATTCATCTTCAAGTATAGGTTTTCCAGCAATTTGACATCCAAAATTTAGATCGGATAATTTTTCATGAAAGGAAATTCCACTTAGCCCGTTTGTGAGAGATTTAGTAAAACTAGGGATATTTACGCCATTTGGAGCGCAAACACCTAGGCCAGTTACAACTACACGTTTAAGCATGGACAACTGGTTTTAACATTCCCGCAATAGTGCCACTGCAGACTACTTTCCCTTGGTCATTATACATTTTAACTAAACACTTTAATTTACCAAATCTAAAATATTGTTTCTCAGATATTACAACTACTTTTTCTTTTGGAAAAACTGGAAGATAATATTCCATTGTTGAACTGCTAAGGGCAAT
>JBCBZE010000217.1:0-6081 GCA_039815505.1 Bacteroidota bacterium
GCAGGTCCTAGGATGTGTATAGGTAATAATTTTGCCATGTACGAAATGTTGATCACCATTTCGGAGATTACGAAGAAGTATCGTATTTCAACGCCCTTGGATGCGGTGGAAATAAATCCATTGATTTCATTAAAACCAAGGACCATTCCCTTGAATTTTACAACACGCGAATAAGTGGTTTCCAAACAAAAACATACAGAACTGCTAAAAACTGAAGCCAAACGCCTCGGTTTCTTGTCGTGCGGGATTTCAAAGGCCGATTTTTTGGAGGAGGAAGCTCCTCGATTGGAAAAATGGTTACAAGAAGGAAAGCATGGCGAGATGAGCTATATGGAAAACCATTTTGATAAACGCTTGGATCCGCGTTTACTGGTGGATGGTGCCAAATCTGTCATTTCCTTGTTGCTGAACTACTATCCATCCAAAGAGCAGGACTTGGATGCCTACAAAATATCAAAGTATGCTTACGGACAGGATTACCATCATGTCATAAAA
Source organism: Bacteroidota bacterium (assembly GCA_039815505.1). GTDB lineage: Bacteria > Bacteroidota > Bacteroidia > Flavobacteriales > Flavobacteriaceae > CANLWN01. The sequence goes on from JBCBZE010000217.1 coordinate 496, forward strand.
TCCAAACTCAAAAAACTTCAAGAATTCATTTCTGATGAAATAGGAGAGGTGAACGGTAGGGCCTTTGTAGATTCGGCACCCGTTTTAGATAAGGCTTGGGCGGCAAAAAGTGGATTGGGGTGGATGGGTAAACACAGTAATCTGCTTACACAACAGGTAGGCTCTTTTTATTTCATTGCAGAGCTGATCGTGGATCTAGATCTAGAATACGATAATCCGGTAACCGATCATTGCGGTACGTGTACCGCCTGTATCGATGCGTGCCCTACTAAAGCCATAGTAGCACCCTACGTAGTGGATGGTAGTAAATGCATCTCTTATTTTACCATTGAATTAAAAAATGAAATCCCCAATGAGTTTCAAGGGAAATTTGATGATTGGATGTTTGGTTGTGATATTTGTCAGGACGTATGCCCTTGGAACCGATTTTCCAAATCCCATAATGAACCTTTATTTGATCCAAATCCCGAAATTATTTCCATGTCTAAAAAGGACTGGGAAGAAATAACCGAGGAAGTTTTTAAAAAAGTATTCCAAAAATCGGCCGTAAAGCGTACCAAATTTTCTGGACTTAAAAGAAATATTGAATTTCTAAAGTAAAACTTGTCCAAACTACATCGATTTCGTGATCCGATCTTTCCATTTAACTGTTAAGAATTTTTTAAGAATTCATTAAAAATACTATATTAGAAAACTGTAGCGTTTTGTGAATTCCGCAATATTCAACTATTTAATTTTCAATAAAATTAGAATAGGTGGTCAAAGTTCATGGAAATCCTAAATTCTACGGAAAACTAAAACTAACTAAACTGTATTGAATTATGGGAGGATTGGAAACCCTGGACATCATTGTTATTCTGGTGTACCTCGTAGGTATCGTTATCTATGGAATATCAAAGTCTAAACGAAGTAGTTCCGAAGACTATTTTTTAGGAGGAAGAACTATGACATGGCCCATAGTGGGGATTGCATTGTTTTCAGCCAATATTTCCAGTTCTACATTGGTGGGATTGGCCTCGGATGGTTTTCAAACCAATGTAAATGTCTACAATTATGAGTGGTTCGCGGTAGTCATACTGATTTTCTTTTCGATCTTCTTTTTACCTTTTTATTTAAAGTCGGGTGTCTATACCATGCCCGAGTTCATGCAACGTAGATATGATAAACGTTCACGATATTACTTTTCTTTTGTGACCATCATTGGTAACGTTATGGTGGATACGGCCGCTGGTTTATATGTAGGTAGTATTGTTTTAAAATTACTTTTTCCTGAAATCAGCTCCACTTGGATCATTATTGGTCTTGCAGTTGCCGCTGCGGCATATACCATACCGGGTGGATTGAACTCGGTGATTCAGACCGAAGTTATCCAAGCGGTGCTCTTAATAATCGGGAGTTGTTTGCTTACGTATTTTGCCTTTGATGAACTTGGTGGTGGATGGAACGGTATGATGTCCAAGTTAGATGCTGCTTTGGCTTCCGGAGATGTGAACTTTGGGGATAGGGCGGCAGAAGGTAAATTTATTCCCGCTAATTCCGGAGAGGTGTTTAGTCTGGTAAGACCGGACAATGATGAATTTATGCCTTGGTGGGGTCTTTTGACCGGCGTTCCGTTGTTGGGGTTTTATTTTTGGGCCAATAATCAGTTTATGGTACAGCGCGTGTTGGGAGCGAAGGATTTGAACCATGGAAGGTGGGGCGCTTTATTTGCTGGATTTCTAAAGCTTCCTGTTGTTTTTATCATGGTGGTTCCAGGTGTTTTGGCCTTGTTGCTTTTTAATACGCTGGATATTTCCGGATTAAATTATCCCCTGGCAGATGGTACGATGTGCGAAAATTTATCGGATTGTCCCAACCTTACCTATCCTGTACTGTTGTTTCAATTACTACCCACCGGGGTCTTGGGATTGGTAGTAGCGGGGCTGTTGGCCGCCATGATGTCATCCGTGTCGGCCACTTTTAACTCGGCATCTACATTGATTACCATGGATTTCGTAAAACAACTGCGTCCAGAATTCACAAGTAAACAATTGGTAAGGGCAGGACAGATCGCTACTTTGATTTTGGTAATTTTAGCCTCCATTTGGGTACCCTTTATAGAACAGGTTAGCGACTCTTTATGGGGTTATCTACAGTTGGTGATAGCATTTACCTGCCCACCGGTAGTATCGGCATTTCTCCTTGGGCTATTTTGGAAACGTGCAAATGGGAACGGTGCTTTTATTAGTCTTTTGGTAGGTGGTGCTTGTGCGGTTTTTATGATACTTTCCGTATCGTTCGATATCGTTCCCGAACTAAATGATTTACATTTCCTTATGAAAGCGAACGTTTTGTTCGTAATTAGTCTGGTCACGCATATAATTGTAAGTTTAGCGACGGGCCTCCCGGATGAACAACAGGTAGCGGATTATACGTACAGAAAAGAACTGTTTACTGAAGAAACGGAGGAACTTAAGGCATTGCCTTGGTACAAAAACTATAGATATTTATCCATTTTATTATTGATTCTTACGGTCATTGTAGTTAGCTTCTTTTGGTAATGATCAACCATTGATTTTTAAAAGCATCAACTTCGGTTGATGCTTTTTTTATGGTAAAATAGTATTAATTCCGTTCAGCACTGGATTGTATCAAGAATACCCTTAAATTTATCGCTTAGTAATACTACATGATATGAGCAAAGATGTGAAAAGGCAAGAAGCCTTGGATTACCATGCAAAGCCCCAACCTGGCAAAATAAAAATGGTGCCTACAAAACCGTATTCAACGCAGCGAGACCTCGCCCTCGCCTATTCTCCCGGTGTAGCCGAGCCCTGTTTAGAGATAGAAAAGGATAAGGATAATGCATATAAGTATACGTCTAAAGGGAATCTTGTTGCGGTCATATCCAATGGAACCGCAGTCTTAGGTTTGGGGGATATTGGTGCGGAAGCCTCTAAACCCGTAATGGAAGGAAAAAGTCTTTTGTTCAAAATATTTGCCGATATCGATGGCATGGATATAGAGCTCGACACCAAAGATGTAGATAAGTTTATTGAAACGGTAAAGACCATAGCACCGACTTTTGGGGGTATCAATCTAGAGGATATTAAGGCGCCTGAAGCTTTTGAAATAGAAAGACGCCTTAAGGAAGAACTGGACATTCCCGTGATGCACGATGATCAACATGGAACGGCCATTATTTCTTCGGCGGCCTTATTGAACGCTTTGGAAATTGCCGAAAAAAATATAGAGGAGATACGTATCGTTATTAGCGGTGCCGGTGCCGCGGCAGTTTCATGCACCCGTCTGTATAAAGCGTTTGGAGTTAAGGATACCAATATTGTAATGTTGGATAGTAAAGGGGTCATTAGAAAAGACCGTAAGAACCTTACCAAGGAAAAATTGGAATTTGCTTGCGAAAGGAAAATAAATACGTTGGACGAAGCCATGAAGGACGCGGATGTTTTTATAGGTCTTTCAAAAGCGGATATAGTTACGCCCAAAATGCTTTTGTCCATGGCGGACAACCCTATCGTTTTTGCGTTGGCTAACCCAGATCCTGAGATAGCATATGGATTGGCCTGCGATACACGTGAAGATATTATTATGGCAACAGGGCGGTCCGATCATCCCAACCAGGTAAATAATGTACTGGGATTCCCTTTTATTTTTAGGGGAGCTTTGGATGTACGGGCTACTAAAATTAACGAAGCCATGAAAATGGCAGCGGTCAAAGCACTGGCGGCACTTACTAAAGAACCGGTACCGGAACAGGTAAATATAGCTTATGGCAAGACCAGACTTACATTTGGAAAACACTATATAATACCCAAACCCTTTGACCCAAGACTCATAGGGGAGATTCCCCCGGCCGTTGCCAAAGCTGCCATGGAAAGCGGTGTTGCCAAGGCCCCCATCAAGGACTGGGAAGCTTATAAAGAAGAACTCTTACAACGTTTGGGGAGCGATAACAAAGTGGTGCGTTTACTTCACGACAGGGCCAGAATAAACCCTAAGAGAATTGTTTTTGCGGAGGCTGATCAATTAGATGTATTAAAAGCGGCCCAAATAGCGCACGATGAGGCAATTGCCCATCCAATTTTATTGGGAAATAAAGAAATTATAGACGAACTGAAAAAGGAGCTGGAATTTGATGCGGACGTTCCCATAGTAGACCCCGTTTCAGAACAATCAAAGAAGAAAAGGAAGCAATACGCCAAGACGTTTTGGGAGAATAGAAGAAGAAGTGGGGTTACCTTGTACGGCGCCAATCTTAGAATGTTGGAACGTAATTATTTTGGTGCCATGATGGTATTGGAAGGCGATGCTGATGGAATGATCTCTGGTTATTCTCGGGCATATCCTGCGGTGGTAAAACCTATTTTTGAAGTTATCGGACGGGCATCGCGCGTTAAAAGAGTGGCCACGGTAAATATCATGATGACCAACCGTGGACCCTTGTTTCTTGCAGATACATCCATAAATATAGATCCAAACGCGGAGGAAATAGCGGAAATTGCCCAAATGACGGCAAATGTGGCAACTACCTTTGGATTTAATCCGGTAATGGCGTTATTGTCCTACGCTAATTTTGGATCGTCGTCGCATCCAAATGCTCAAAAGGTACGGGAAGCGGTCAAGATGTTGCATGAAAGCTGCCCCAATATAGAGGTCGATGGCGAAATACAAGTGGATTTTGCTTTGAACAAGGGATTGCATGAAGGTAAATTTCCATTTTCAAAGCTGGCGGGTAAGAAGGTCAATACCCTTATCTTTCCTAATTTAGAGTCTGCCAATATTACCTATAAATTACTAAAAGAACTCAATGGATCCGATTCTATTGGCCCTATTATGGTAGGTCTCCGAAAATCGGTCCATATACTCCAATTGGGAGCCAACGTAGATGAAATGGTAAATATGGCCGCCGTTGCCGTGATTGATGCACAAGAAAGGGAAAAAAGAAAAGAGGCCAAATTAGGTTATAAATAAACGTCATGGTCTTTGGGTCATTTCTTTTGAACAAAGGCTGCCATTTCGCTATCACCGATAAAAACCGCTTACAATTAAATAATAACTAACCTATGATTACCCATTTAAAAGGAAAGTTGGTCGAAAAATATCCAACACATCTTGTAATCGAATGCGCAGGTATTGGATATTTTGTGAATATATCATTACATACATTTTCTAAAATAGGGGAAACCGAAAACATACAAGTATACACCCATCTTCAGGTTAAGGAAGATTCGCATACGCTTTTTGGTTTTTCGGAAAAGTCGGAACGGGAAATATTTCGACTTTTGCTATCGGTTTCGGGAATAGGTGCCAGCACCGCCCGAACCATGCTCTCGTCCATGTCACCATCTCAGGTAAGGGATGCTATTGCTTCGGGAGATGTGCCCGCTATTCAGGCAATTAAGGGTATCGGCGCCAAAACTGCACAAAGGGTAATTCTGGATTTAAAAGACAAGATTTTAAAAATTTACGATATTGACGAAGTTTCCGCTGTTTCAAACAATACAAATAAAGATGAAGCGTTATCTGCTTTAGAGGTTCTTGGATTTCTCAGAAAGCAGTCCGAAAAGGCTGTTGACAAGGTGTTAA
>JBCBZE010000283.1:0-4693 GCA_039815505.1 Bacteroidota bacterium
GCTTGATTTAGCATATGAAAATTCTCCATATTTGTAACGATTACTTAGGTAGTAAGGTACACAAAAATCTTTATGCCGAACTCGATGATAAAAATTTCGTTCAAATCGTGTTTTGCCCCATGCGGAAAAAACATATCAAAACTTTCGACCAATTTAATGACGAAAAATTCAGAATAATCTATTCCAGGCCTTTAAAAAATCATCATAGGCTATTTTTTAGGTCTAAAGTTACCTACCTTGTTAAGGACCTAAAAGCAAAAGTAGATGTAAAGACCATGGATTTGCTATTCGCAACTACCCTTTTCAGTGACGGAGCGATAGCCCTGAGATTAAAAAAACTTTACGGATTACCTTATGTTATTGCCGTTAGGTCTACCGATATTGACCTGTACATGCGATATCGAAAAGATTTACACGGACTGGCCTCAAAAATATTGAATGGCGCTTCTGCCATAGTCTTTATCAGTGAATCGTTAAAAAAGAAGTTTTTTTCCTCGAACATCTTTACAAAAATGAGCAATGAGATCGAAGCAAAAAGTTATACCGTTCCAAACGGCATAGACGCTTTTTGGATAAACAAAATACAAGCTAAAAAAGTTTCATCCAAAAACAAGATTCTTTTCGTAGGGTACTTTCTTAAAAGAAAAAACATTGTCCCATTAATAAAAGCCGTGCTACTCCTCAATTCAAAAGAGGAAACGTATCAATTGGATATTGTTGGAAAGGCCGGTTCACCGGAGGAAGAAGCTAAAATTAGAAAATATAGTATGCAATATGACTATATCAACCTTCTTGGCCCTATAACGGACAAGGAGGAATTAAAGTCGATATATGCAAGAAACGATTTTTTCGTTATGCCCTCTGTTAGGGAAACTTTTGGGTTGGTGTACCTTGAGGCCCTCTCGCAGGGATTACCGGTTATTTACGCAAAGGGAGAGGCTATAGATGGGATTTTTGATTTTAAGGTTGGGGAAATGGTCGATCCCAATTCTGTAGAGTCTATAGCCGATGGTATTGGAAAAGTATCAAAAAATCATGGACAATATGAACTTTCCAGAATTGATTTGGCACATTTTTCATGGAAATCCATTGCCAATAAATACGGAAATATTTTTAGAAGTGTCATCCCCCCCGAAAAAAGTAAATAGATCATTTACTACTTTTTTTACCTAGAGAACTCTATCCCGTTAATTATGATATTGAACGATAATTAGAACGATTTCTAATAGTTTGTATTAATTTTACCCCGAATACTTTTTCCTTTGGACAGTAAAAAGCTAAGTTGTACCATTAGGAAGGTATAAACCGTATTATGAACTACCACCTGTCGTAAATAAACTATCATTGTCTTGCAAGAACACACCGCTCCTTTAGTCTCAATAATTACTCCCGCCTATAATTCGGAAAAATTTATTGCGGAAACCATTGACTCTGTAAGGGAACAGACGTATCAAAATTGGGAAATGCTAATTGTTGACGACTGTTCCATTGATAATACGGTTGCCCATATCGAAAAAATAGCAAAAGTAGATAGTAGGGTCAAGCTTTCTATAAATCCGGTCAATAGTGGTGCAGCGGTTACCAGAAATAAAGGGTTGGAAATGGCGAAAGGTCGTTTTATAGCATTTTTGGATAGCGATGATAAATGGTATAAAAACAAACTAGCGTTACAAGTTGAATTCATGCTAAGCCGTAATATTCCAATTTCATTTACCTCTTATGGAATTATAAATGAGAATGGGGAAACTTTGAACAAAACTGTAAAATCCGTTGCTAGCATCAATTATTGGGAACACTTTAAAAACACTATTATAGGGATGTCCACATCCATGATAGATACGGATGTTGTAGGAAGGGACTTCACATTTGTAAATATGCGGACACGACAAGATTGTTACCTTTGGATAACCCTTCTAAAGAGAGGCCATATAGCCTACGGTATGGAAAATGTATTATCCGATTACCGCGTTAGGGAGGGATCTATATCCTCTAACAAAATCAAAGGGGCTCAAAAAGTTTGGCACCTATATTATGGTATGGAAAAACTAGGGTTTATAAAGTCCCTCTATTATTTTAGTTTTTATGTCTATAATGCGATAAAAAAAAGGATGTAAAAGTTAAAACACCAATATATGATCTACATACTCTTTTTTATCATTTTACTGTCTTCAATTGTGTACCTGAATGTGGCAAAAAAATTCGGTATTATAGATAAACCCAATGAGAGAAGTTCCCATAAAAAGGCAACGATCAGGGGAGGCGGAATTTTATTTAGTATTTCAGCTCTTCTCTTTTTTTTATGCTATCAATTTCAGTACCCCTTTTTTATTGCGGGACTTCTATTGGTATCGATCATTAGTTTTATAGATGATATCTATACCCTAAAAAGCAGTTATAGAATAGTGGTTCAGTTAATTGCCATTATCTTAACACTATATCAGGTCCCCTACCCCGATATCCAGCCATTTTTACTGCTAATGGCCTTATTCCTTATCACCGGAATGCTTAACATTTTTAACTTCATGGACGGGATTAATGGAATTACGGGCTTATATGGGATTACCACCATATCCTCATTATTATATGTTGATCGTTTTATTACGGATTTCATTGATCACCATCTACTTGTTCTAGCTTTGTTCTCACTTATTGTGTTCGGGTTCTACAACTTTAGGGTAAAAGCAAAAATGTTTGCAGGGGATATAGGGAGTATATCCATAGGTTTGATTATCATTTTTGGACTCTCCCTGCTTCTGGTAAAAACTCAAAATCTTATGTATCTAATGTTCGTATTGGTGTACATGTTAGACGGCGGATGTACCATTATCCAAAGAGCCTATAGTAAAGAAAATATATTTAAACCCCATCGAAAACATTTATATCAGTTATTGGTAGATAAAAAAAATACATCCCATTTAAAAGTCTCTTTTTTTTATAGCTTTTGTCAGTTGATGGTGAATATTGTAATCATTGGACTGGCGGAAACCAGCAGTAACGTGCTACCTCTTGTTACTATAATTACTTTTGGTCTGATTGCGTATTTATTTTTTAAAATAAGAATAAGCAATAAAACAGCAGAAAAGCATACCTAGAAAGAAAAGACAAACCCCTTATTTAGTTATATTTTTTCTATTTGCCATAGAACAATTCTAGGATGGGGGTCTTCTTAATTTAATGGAAAAATCGTTGTAAGTTGCGGCCCGCCAAAACCATTCCAATGGACCATAATAAAATCTGTCTAGCCATTTGATGCTGAAATAAATTTGAATGGCGAAGAAAAGCAAACCGAATAACAGGCTAAAAAAAGTTCCGAGATAGTAGTACATTCCCAGTCCAAACCCGTAAAAAAACAATACTCCAAAAATACCCTGAACCACAAAATTGGTTAAACTCATTTTGCCATAAACTTCCAACAATCTAAACCCATAGAACCTATTGTACCTAGCGTAAATTAAAATAAAAGAGCTTATTAAAAACACCGTAAAAATCAGATTGTTGTACGATTCCAATAATCTTATAATTAGATTGTACCTATAATAATTGTCATTCATAAGCTTAATTTCCCTAATACCCAGATAAAAAAGGACAAAAGTGACAAAAGAAATAATGACTATTACCAAGGTAGTTCGCTTATGGTCCAAATATTTTTTAAAAAAACCAACCCTTCCCAGCAACAAACCTGCTAAGAACAAGGCCATTATTTGTAGGTGTCGACCGGTTTGTTCAAACCATTCCCAAGTTAATACACGTCCATCCCATATATTAAAATTTGCTACCTGAAAAAAGGTTCCGTGCGCATATAATTTTCTTTGAACATCAATATTGGAGCTCACATGGTGTACCACGGATTGATCGGAACCCAAAGCATATATTTCTAAAATAGTTGGAATTTGAACGAGCAGTAATAAAGTAAATAGGAGCAAGGCAGAAGTTCTTACCTTGTATAAAAAAACAAGAACAAACCCAAAAATGGCATAAATATGCAAAATATCGCCATTATAGATCAAGGAGTGAAAAAAACCTAAAACAACAAGAATGACCAAACGCCAGGCAAACCTTCCCCTAAAATCAATACCCTGGATTTCCTTATTGTTAATTTGAATAAAAAAACTTATCCCGAACATTAAAGCAAATACGGTATACGCCTTTCCTGTAATTAGAGTAGACAAGATAGTTTTCATTATTCCATCAATTCTTCCAATATAAAATATACCGGATTCAAGATAAGGGGCATTAAAATGTTTTATACTGTGTACTATGATAATCATCAATAAAGCTAAACCTCTGAGCGCATCAAGGACATATAATCTTTCTTTTTTCATAAATACAATACTAGTACAATTTGTTAAATAAATGCTATTACATGTAGATTTTTGAAATGATCTTATCTAGCCAACATCCCCTATTCCTTGAGATAAGGTATCGCCATAGGCACGGCAAAGTTATTAAAAGGTATAAGCGTGAAAAATAAAGTACTTTGAAGTGCAACAATACTTCGGTATGAAACACGAAAGGAATTTTAGGCTATACCACCTTAACCTTTACACCTTTTACATTTGGCCAACAAAAGTTAACATTATCATAAAAAAGACCTTCTTAGATGCAAATAACATGCATTACATCGAAAAAAACCAAAAGAAAAAACCAAATATCAAAATTATACGTAACATTAAAAGTAAATGCATTCCATCGA
>JBCBZE010000289.1:0-4624 GCA_039815505.1 Bacteroidota bacterium
CCAGTTCTTCCTGTGCCTCTTTGGCGTTGTTCTTTCTTATAAAGGCAATACCCCTTGCGTAGTGGCGCATAAGGCTCAAATGCTTTATCTCGGGGTTGGGGGCGGGGATGGTCAGGATTTGGTTCCATTTTCCAAATCGGGTGTAGGCCAAAAGTGGGGTAGAGGCAAAATCCTGTAGAAACGGTAAACTTACCAATTCACCGGTGGGTACCTTTTCCGCGGTCTTTTTAGCAGCATCGATTGCAATACCGCTATCGCCCAGTAAACTGGCTGCCGACCATAAAAAATGGATATTATGGGGATAATAACCTAACGGATACATACCTTGGGAATAACATTGGGATATGTAATCCTCATCGGCCAAAATCGCCGCTTGGTTGGTCGTAACGGCATCTTTATAGCGTCCTACGCGAATATAGATATGCGATGGCATATGAACTATATGTCCGGCAGCCGGCATTAAACCCGCTAATTTGTCGGCACTGGGAACCGCTAGGTCAGGTTGTGGAAGTTCTACCATATGGATATAATAGTGATGTGCTCCAGGATTATTGGGGTTAAGGTCCATTGCTTTCTCCAAGGCGGCTTTGGCTTCCGCTATATTAGGGGAGGGATTCCCGTCGGCATCCCAATAGTTCCACGGTACGGTGTTCATAACGGAAGCGGCATAAAGAATCTGTACATCGGCATCTTCGGGAAATTGTACCACTACCTTTTCCATGGCCTTCATATAGGCCATGTTCAATTGGGCCACATCTGTATCCAGGTTTTTACTATATCTGGATTCCAAAGCTTTGATCAAAGCCTGCTCTTTGGGTGTTGCGGTAGACGAAAGGTCTTTGGCCTTTGCCATTGCCTCGTTATACTTTTTCTTACGCTCCTCATCGGGCTGTCGATCATTTATATTTGGGCCTAAAGTATAGGCTTGCCCCCAATAGGTCATGGCCGAGGTGGGGTCCAATCTAGAGGCTTCCATAAAAGATCTATGCGCCTCCGCATGATTAAAGGCATAGGTAAGTTTTAAGCCTTGATTAAAAAAAGTCTGCGCACCATCTACATCCGTGCTTATGGAAAAATGAAGATCTCCTAGGTTTTCGAACAAAGGTGAAATCTGTTGCGTGGTATCCACATCCTTCAGCATAAACTTGGCCACGGTACATTTAATAAAGTTAAAGGAGGCTTGTTGTGAAGGGTCCGACTTTTTTTCAGCAGAGGAGGGAATCAGAAAAAAGATAAGGGAAGAAAAGATGATAGCTGCGATGAGTGTGCTCGTTTTTGTTTTCATGGTATGCTTATTTTACGGTTGTCGTATCCAATCTAAAAACGGGGGAAGTATCTATAGTTCGGGGGGAATGATCCAAAGAAATTACTGGATTCCAAGAAATCTAAAGATACCAAATTTTGAGAAGATATTTGAAAAAAAAGTATCGTTATGTTGATGGTGGATTACTATTTGGATAAAACCCCGTTTGCCCTACGCACAAGAACCGTATTTTATCTAAAAAGTAAGATAATTTTTGGCAAAAATTATTATTGATGACGGTTTTAGGTAACATTATTTTTTTTCAGTCGTCCTATGGACATATATCTTTAATCAACATCAATGGGAACCATGAAAAAAACCAACCTATTTTTACTCGTTACATGTACTTTTTTGCATATTTCAATACTTAGCGCACAACATCTAGAACATACTTTTGATGAGATGCTGAATACGAAATACGTGTCGGAACATCCAGGTGCTACCGTTTTGGTGGCCAAAGATGGAGCGGTCGTTTATCGCAAGGCCTTCGGTATGGCCAATTTGGAGTTGCAAGCCCCCATGAAGCCCGAGAGTGTATTTGAATTGGGTTCGATCACTAAGCAGTTCACGGCCGTTTCCATATTAATGTTGATGGAACAGGGCAAACTGAACCTTGACGATGAGATAACCAAGTATCTACCCAACTATCCAACGCAGGATAAAAAAATCACCATTCACCATTTGTTGAACCATACTTCCGGCATCAAAAGCTATACGGAAATGGGCAATCTTATGGAATTCGCAAGATTGGACAAAACACCGGTTGAAATTATAGACTACTTTAAGAACGAACCTATGGATTTTGATCCGGGCGAAGCATGGCATTATACGAATTCTGGATATATTATTTTGGGATATATTATAGAGAAGATTACGGGAGCATCCTATGCCGATTTTGTAACCGACAATATCTTTAAGCCCTTGGGCATGGAGCATTCCTATTATGGAAGTAAGACCAAACTAGTCCCTAACAGGGCCAGCGGCTACATGCCTGCCGAAACCGGATATAGAAATGCCGACTATATAAGCATGACCTTGCCCTATGCGGCCGGATCCTTGATGTCCTGTGTGGATGATATGTTCCTATGGCATAAAGCGATACATAACAATACCTTGATCACCTCCGAAAGCAAGGCAAAAGCGTTTACCAATACCAGCTTGAACAATGGACAGCCTACCAACTATGGATATGGGTGGCTTATCAATGAAATTAACGGAACCCCAAGCATTGAACATGGCGGGGGCATATTTGGTTATGTAACACAGGGTATTTACGTACCTACTGAAGACATATACATCATTATATTATCCAACACCAACGGTAACTCCCCCAATGCTACGGCCATTGCCATGGCCGCTGCCGTTATGGGAAAACCATTACCCAAGGCAACGGATGCCGTGGAGCTCCGTGCGGAGCACATGCAAAAATGGGTAGGTAATTATACATTTCAAAACGACCTATTGCGTACCATTAGCTATGAAAATGGCCACTTATACAGTCAACGGGAAGGGGGGCAAAAGTTACAATTGTTCCCTTTGTCGGAAAATGATTTCATATTTGAAAATAGGATGACCAGTTATTCGTTTGCCCTTAAAGATGGAAAAAAAACAGTGCTCTTTAAACGACGGATACAAGAAGACGAGGGTGTTGAAACCGATAAAAAACCAGCTACCGAAAAAGAAGTGATACCCTTGGATCCGGGAATTTTGGAAGATTATGTGGGTATGTATGAATTGACCCCTGGATTTTCATTGGACATCACTACAAAAGAAGGGCGTATTTTTACTCAGGCCACGGGACAGCCACAGGCAGAAATGTTTCCCGAGGCCACGGATACCTTCTTTCTAAAAGTAGTGGCGGCCCAATTGATATTCGAAAGGAATGCCGAAGGAAAAGTGGATAAGGTCACACTAAAACAAGGCGGTCAGGAAATGGTAGGTGCTAGGAAGGAATAGTGCCCGCTGCTTGCTCTATTTTGGTCTTGAGCAAATTGGAATAGCCCTTGGCGATCAAGCGCGTTTTATCGGCATTCCAAATTTCACATTCCGCATTGATGATTTGGGACCCTTTTTTCACGATTGCGGTTTTAGCAATGATCACATCGTCTTTTTTTGCCGTGCTAAAATAATCCACGGCTAAATTTACGGTAGTATATAAATGTGTATTTCCCAAGGAAAATACGGTTGCGCCCATTGTATCATCTATGATCGCCGCGGTGGCACCACCGTGCATGATCCGCATGGGATTGGTCATCTCCTCCCTGACCACATAAGAGAATTCCAATGTCCCTTCAGCCGCGCTGAGCAGGGTTGGGTTAAACCAGCGCATCAAAGGTGAGGGTGATTTTAAGGAGTCTTTCCCGATCTGGGAGGTAAAAAATGCAAGGGCCGAATTCATCAGAAATGTATTTTTGAATTTCAAAAGTACTTTTTTTAGCAATACCCTGCATTGAATACCATGGAAAAAGAGGAGGAATCCGTGTTATATGTTTTTGTCCAATTTTACCATGTAAAAATAAATTCGTTAGGTATATCCATAGGTGGAAAATTAGGGGTTAAAGGGGGAATACTCCAAAAACTCCCAATCTACCCGGTGTTGGTTTTTGGTGTGTATCCATTGTTCGGTACTAAAGGTCCAAAACCGACCGGTAGCTCCGGTTTTTCGTAAATCGTCTTCGGAAATTTGATCAAACTGCAATTTTCCCTTTCCCGTCAATTGCAGGGTTTCGCCTTTCTCAAAATCCACGAACAACAAACCGGTACGGGGATGGGCATGGATGTTTCCCAAGGTGTTGAACATACTGTTTCCCGGGTAATCCGGGATTCGCAAGGTGCCGTCCTCCAAAATTTCCACAAAACCTGGTGTGCCGCCCCTATGGGAGGCATCCATACGCCCTTTGGGACTACGGGTAGCAACATAAAAGGTATCGGCCTTTTGGATCCAACTTTTATGTTCTGTGCCCAAGCGTTGCCCGGTAGCGGTTCCTGGAGCTAAGGGAGTACTTTCTTGGGGCAGTGAAAGCTTTGTAGTCTGTATATATTGCGGACAGTTGCCATAGGCCTCTTGCACCTGTACGGTAATTTTTGAACCGTCCGTACGGGCCGTACCGTTTACCCTAAAGCGGGCCCGGTCTTCGTGTTTTATGAATAACATACCTAGTTCGGGGTTTGCCAAAATGTTTTTGTACAGCACATCGGTTCTTGTACTGCTGATCAACTCCGCATCAAATATCACCTTTTGGGTCGTGGGAATTTTGATAAAACCAGGGGAACCTACCAGCAGGGATAACCAAGGCTGTTGTTTTGCGTCCGTGCTCGCCA
>JBCBZE010000343.1:0-3705 GCA_039815505.1 Bacteroidota bacterium
CCCACAAAATTATTTCCCGCTTTACGGTCAATAATACAACGAAAGGTTTTTCCAATTTTTTCTTGGTTCAATTCCCAGGAGATCTGTGATTGCAGTTCCATAATTTCATTGGCCCGCCGCTGTTTTATTTCTTCAGGCACATCATCTTTTAGATGAAATGCGTGTGTGTTTTCCTCATGGCTATAGGTAAAACATCCCAAACGCTCAAAACGCATTTCTCGCACCCACTCCCTTAAGGTCCTAAAGTCTTCCTCCGTCTCTCCGGGATAGCCTACGATCAGGGTAGTCCGTATGGCCATTTCGGGAACCGTGGCCCTAAAATCACCTAATAATTTGGTCGTTTTACTTTGCGTAGTACCCCTGCGCATACTCTTTAAGAGGGTATCCGATATATGTTGTAAGGGAATATCAATATAATTACAGATTTTAGGCTCGGTTTTCATTACTTCCAAAACATCCATGGGAAAGCCCGTAGGAAAAGCATAATGTAAGCGTATCCATGCTATGCCCTCTACTTTCACCAAAGCTCGAAGGAGTTCGGCCAGATTTCTTTTTTTATACAGATCTAGACCGTAATACGTAAGGTCCTGTGCTATTAAAATTAATTCCTTTACCCCATTGGCCGCCAGCTTTTGGGATTCGATCACCAATTCTTCAATGGGTTTACTTCTATGCTTACCGCGCATTAGGGGAATGGCACAAAAAGAACAAGGCCTGTCACAACCTTCCGCTATCTTTAAATAGGCGTAGTTCTTGGGAGTGGTCGTTAGACGTTCGCCAATAAGCTCATGTTTATAATCGGCTTCCAAGGCCTTTAATAAACTTGGCAGTTCACTCGTGCCGAAGTATTCATCTACATTTGGTATTTCCTTTTGTAAATCGGGTTTGTATCTTTCACTTAAGCAACCTGTTACAAAAACTTTGTCCACCTCGCCCGCCTCTTTCTTCTGAACGTATTCCAAAATGGTATTTACACTTTCCTCTTTGGCATTGGCAATAAACCCGCAGGTATTTATAACCACCACATTACCTTCTTCTTCATGAACTACCTCCTTATCATTGGCACGTAACTGTCCCATAAGTACTTCCGAATCGTACACATTTTTGGAGCAACCCAGGGTAACTACGTTGATTCTATTCTTCTTTAGGGATTTTGTGCGCATGAGCTTGTTTATGGAGTGCAAAAATACAACTTGATGAAACAAGAATACCCATTTAAGACGATTTCTTTGTTTTCTTCGTTAAACCTTTTGGAACCTTTATGGTCCAAAGAAAAAAACCTGAAGATCGTGAAACTTGTTATACGCCTACTTTTTGTTGTATGGTTGCTTATCTTTCCGGGTTGCTCATCCGATGACACTGGCACGGAAGATATGCCCATAGCGGAAAACCCAATAAATGATGACCCTATAGATACGGACGATCCCTTGGGAACAAGTCTGTATTTCCCTTCAGTGAATATGGATACCTGGGAAACCGTATCGGTAGATACCTTGGGATGGAATACCGATGCGGAACAACCTTTATTCGATTTTTTGGAGGAACGGGATACGAAAGCTTTTATTATCCTTAAGGAAGGTAGGATAGCACTGGAAGCGTATTTCAATGGTGCCACGGCCTCCGATTCCCACCCTTGGTATTCTGCCGGAAAAACCTTGGTTGCATTTACGGTTGGAGTGGCCCAAGAGGAAGGTTTCCTTAGCTTGGATGATCCATCCGCCGATTACTTGGGCGCCGGATGGTCCAACCTTTCTTCAGCCGATGAGCGCAACATACAAATAAGGCAACATCTGACCATGACCACAGGGTTGGATTATAATGTGAGTAATGTTAATTGTACGGATGCCGATTGTTTCACTTTTTTAAACGAACCTGATACGTTCTGGTATTACCACAATGCCACATATACACTGGTTCAACAAATTGTTGCCGGTGCACTTGACGATGATTTTGATACCTACTTTAATTCCAAAATAAAAAACCCTATTGGTATGAGCGGTGCTTGGGTACAATTGGGATTTGCCCGTGTCTATTATAGTGACGCCAGAAGCATGGCCCGTTTTGGATTATTGAACTTAAGTGAAGGGAAATGGGAAGATCAACTATTACTGACGGATACCGTTTACTTTGATGAAATGACCACAACCTCCCAAGATATGAATCCCGCCTATAGTTATCTGTGGTGGTTGAATGGCAAGGGTAGCTATAGGGTCCCGGCTTCCGAATTGGAATTTTCCGGCAAATTGATTCCGAGCGCTCCCGACGATCTCATTGCGGGACTGGGAAAAGACGATCAAAAACTGTATGTAGTCCCTAGCGAAGGCTTGGTCATTGTACGTTTGGGGGATGATGGCGGAGAAACCCTCTTGGGCCCTTCTAGCTTTGATAATGAATTGTGGGAGAAAATTAACGCCCTGATCAATTAGCCTTCTTTGGTATCCTTACCCCATCAAAGGTATGTACGGTTTAATCTTTATAGTTCACCGGCATCTTCCGAGCTTGCGTAAGCTTTTCGAAAGCCCTTCCCAAGGGTAATAACTTATCTTCTTGGAAAGATTTCGCTATAAATGTGAGGTTTATGGGCTCTCCGGTGTCTTTATATCCCATAGGTACCGTCAAGGCGGGATATTTTGCTACCGCCGCGTAACCCGCATGATAATTGTTAATGGAGAGTACGGCATCCAAACGATGCTCATCCATGGCCGTAGTAAAGAAACGACGGCCTTTGACCCGTAAGGAGTCCTTGATTATCTCTAGATCATCCTTACTTGTATCATCTGCCAGAATCCCTTTAAATAGCTGCTGTCCATAGGGTATACGGACCAAGGAATCCATTTCATTAAATCTTACCACATCAGCTATGGAAGTTATGGTCACCGCGTCCTTATTTTTTACATGGGTCGAAATATACTTAGGCAAATCGTTCTTCATATCCATATTGAGCACGCTGATGAAACCGTCCAAACTGATTTCGGGAGGAGTAAATTCGATCACTTCAACTCCCAAGTCCTTAAATAAGTTGACCGCGTGCTTATAAATGGAGTCGCTTTCCAATAGATGGGTCATAGCTCCTAAACGTTTTCCCTCCAGGGATGCAAACTTTTCAACGCCTCTTAAATAATCCATATCCAGAGCTACGGACTCGCTATCGGCATGATCCTTTCCCGTAAGTGCGGATAACAATATGGCATTGTCCACTACATTTTTGGTCATAGGGCCCGGAGTGTCCAAAGTACTTGAAATGGGAACGATCCCCGTTCTGCTCAAAAGTCCTATCGTAGGTTTTAAACCTACAATGGAATTTTGACTGGAAGGTGATAAAATAGAACCGGAAGTTTCTGTTCCGATAGCGGCAATGGCGTAGTTTGCGGCTACTGCCGTAGCGCTTCCTGAACTGGACCCACCGGTTTCAAAAACCCGCCTGCCATATGGGTTTAGGGTCTGTCCGCCAATGGCGCTGTACCCTACCGGACATCCGGAACATAGAAAATAGGCCCATTCACTTAAATTCACCTTACCTAAAACCAAAGCTCCATGTATGCGCAACTGTTCCGCGATAAACGAATCGTCTACCACGTTGTCCTTAAGGGCAATGGCCCCCGCGGTGGTTTTCATTCCCTTGGTATTGATATTGTCCTTTAATAATAAGGGCATACCATAGATCGGATGATATTCATGGGATGGATATTGCTTGCGAAACTCATC
>JBCBZE010000358.1:0-3416 GCA_039815505.1 Bacteroidota bacterium
CCGCCAAGGTGTCTAACATAAATTGATATAATTTATGCATCTGCGGCCTTCCCTTTCGTTTCCCCAAACGTCCAAGGGCATATAGGACAAACCACAGGATGGTTATAAAAACCATGCCCCCTAACTGAACACCGTATGATTGGCCTAAGGTGGCACTGGAATAGGCCCATATACCAAGCATAATAAATAGGATAGCTGCTCCAAAATGGAGAAACATAAAAAGGGTCCACAGGCTTGGATTGGGTCCAAAAACACCAAATAACGTGCAATTCTTTAGGTCTTTTTCAACAACTTCCAAATGCAGTTGAGGTGACCAAAAATGATTTTCATCTGCCTTGAATTTTATGAACAGATGTTCATCCAATCTTTTGATAAGAAATTGATGTTGTGCCGACCGCTCAAAGGTCTTGAGCAGAACTTCCTTGGCATAGGGCAGTTCTAGTTTAAATCTTGGCCTTAATACAATATCGTTTGAAAGAATTTTCATTTCCCCTGTAGTTTATGGTCTTACTTATGACACTCCATGTCGGTGGAAACCAACTCAATTACCGGTTTAGGGGAAACGTATGGAATACCTAAGCCCATACCACGTATAATAAAAAGTAACCCAATGATCACGACAACAACGGGAATCATTTTTTGGATATATCGTTTTACGTTGTTCTTTAAAATACTACTAAAGTAAATAGCGGTTGTCATAAGGGGTATGGTGCCAAGTCCAAACAAAATCATATATAAAGAACCGCTCCATACATTACCCATGGCAATTGCCCCGAAAAGAGCCATATATATTAAACCACAAGGAAGAAACCCGTTTAGAAACCCGATGGTCAAGAAAGTATCCGAGGTTTTTTTTTGAAGTTCTTTTCCAAGTTTGTTCTTTATTTTGGAAATAATTTTAAAAACAGGTTTGGAAAGATTATAACGACTAAAAAGCCTATAGGGCAGCAGCACTACAAAAATTAGGAGTACACCAATTAGTATGGATAATTTTTGCTGTATGCCAAAGACCGACAAACTTTTTCCCAAATACCCGAATATCAGACCTAAAATTGCATAGGCCAATAGCCTGCCAAAATGGTATGTTAAGATTTGAGTGGTTTTTTTAAGACCATTGGACCTATCCAATGGAAGCATAAATGCTATGGGGCCACACATGCCTACACAGTGCAAACTTCCCAATAATCCTAATACGAGTCCGGATAATAGCATTTTTAATAGGTTATACTTTCCTTATATAAATATTTCCTTTCTTTATGTGTCCATGAAATTTTAATATCCCAGCGACCATCCAACAAACGTTTGTCAGGTATGAGCAAATGTGAATTGGACAAACTTATAGGTAAGTTAAAATCCAAGTGTTTATTGGACGGTCTATACAGGGACACTGTGCCTTTCGCATTGGTATTTTTGAAAGCCGTTGGCAGCTGTATGACCAACCCTTTGGCAGTACTTTCAATATTTATTTTTTCGTTTAATTTTTTTGTATTGGCCTCTGCATCTATTTCTTTTTGATAGCCCAATTCGGCTTTGTAATATTCTTCGGTTACTAAGTCGTGATTGGCGCGGTCGTCCATGCTCATTCGTACAACAAAGAATAGGATAAAGCCTATAAATGCTACAAATGCCAATACAATTCCTGTTCCCCAGTTTAGTTTCATAATTATTTCCTTTTTTGTACCGTTGGTGTCACTTATAACTCCTGGGCGCTAAAAATGCCGTGGTCGTGGTCTCGATCAATTCATCATCACTGTACACACCAATTTTTAATTTATCCTTATCACCATTCAAAGCCGCAGTATTGATTTCTATAAATAAAGTGCCCTCTGCCAATTCTTGGGCAGGTACCTTAAAATTGTTATGTGTTACCAGATCTATTTTTCCTCTATGGGAGATCAGTTTAAAACTAACATTCGCAATATCTTTGGAGGTCTTATTTATTAATTTATAGGTATATACATTACTTATTATATTCCCCTTCTTTTTTTCATAAAGTTGACCGGGTAATCGTAAAATGTTGGCTTCAAGATCATTTCTTAAAAAAAGCATGCCTCCAAGGATACCTACTAAAATGGCCAATACCGCTGAATAACCCTTTAGTCTTGTGGTGAATTTGAACTTTGTTTTTCTTTCAATGTTTTCTTCGCTGGCATAGCGAATGAGCCCTTTTGGAAGATTTACTTTTTCCATAATCGTATCGCACTCATCAATGCAGGCGGTGCAGTTTACACATTCCAATTGTGTTCCATTCCTAATATCGATACCTGTAGGGCATACGTTTACGCATTGAAAACAATCAATACAGTCTCCATGACCCAATAGGTTTCTATCCTCATTTTTGCGAAATTTTTTTCTTCCGTTCTCTCCCTCTCCTCTTTTATGGTCATAGGCCACAACGATGGATTTATTATCCAGTAATACCCCTTGCAACCTTCCATAAGGACATGCTATGATACAGACTTGTTCCCTGAACCAGGCAAAGACAAAATAGAACACCGTGGTAAAAATAAGAAGGGATATTAAAACACTTAGGTGTTGTAAAGGCCCGTCTATGATATAGCTTATTAACCTATCACTTCCTATCAAGTAGGCTAAAAACACATTGGCGATCAAGAAGGAAATAATGAAAAATATAAACCATTTTAAACTTCGCTTTCTTATTTTTTCAGCGTTCCAGGGTTGTCTATCCAGTTTGATCTGGGCGCCCCGGTCGCCATCTATCCAATATTCTATTCTGCGAAAAACCATTTCCATAAATATCGTCTGCGGACACATCCATCCACAAAAAATTCTACCAAAAGCCACGGTGAAAAGGGCCACGAAAATGACACCGGTTATCATAGAAATCACAAAAAGATGAAAATCCTGAGGCCAAAATGGAAAACTAAAAATATTGAAGCGGCGCTCCAATACATTGAACATCAGGAATTGATTTCCATTGACTTTTATGAACGGGGAAACAAACAAAAACAATAACAGGCTATAGCTTACCCATTTGCGGTACTCGTAAAATCTACCACTGGGCCGTTTGGGAAATACCCACGCTCTTTTCCCTTCTTCATTGATGGTACCTATGGAATCCCTAAAGTTTTCATCTTGCGCCATTATTCTTCTTTCTTATATCAAAGAACTTTTAGTTCATTACAACTGTGGTCGAATCGGTTGGCTGTGCAGAAGTTTCCTCATCCGGTGTTGTATTGGCCGGGGCATTTTCATCTATCCATATCTCGCCCTCCGGAGCTTTGGGATTAGCGGCGGTCGTCCCTTGAAATTGCAGCAGATAACTGGCCACTTGTGCCATTTCAAGAGGTTTAAGTGTCTGTTTCCAAGAAATCATGCCCTTGCCATCGCGCCCACCTTCTGAAATGGTATTGAATACATTTTTTATGCCTCCTCCTAAAATCCAATATTCATCG
>JBCBZE010000048.1:0-14398 GCA_039815505.1 Bacteroidota bacterium
CGGCAAATTTCTGCATTTGCCCAACCCTTGCGCTTGTGTTCACCGTTGTATTGGGGTTGTCTATGATTACGGCCGTACCACCTCCAAAGTCACTGAAAATACTGTTGTCCGCCGCTTCAAAATCCTGAAGCGAGCTTCCGGCACATGCATCATCGATTTGTCCTTGCCCGTCATTGCCGCCACCGGTGTCGCTATCACTACCATCACCGCCTTCTACCAGGGAAACGTTGTCTATAACCACAACACCTACTGCGGCACCCATATCAAAGAGCACCCTACTGTCTGCCCCACCAAAATCTGCAGCTGATAGTTGCAAGGTAAATGTTTGTGTTTCTGTGGTCAGGTCAACGGACGGTGCCGTATTGGTGAACGGATCTACGTTGAGCCCTATTCCGGCAAGCATGGTACGTGCCACACTGGCCGAGGCATCAAAGGTCAATATATAATTGGTACCTTGCGTAAGCTCCACCACTTGGCTGATATTTACGTCAAAAGGTTCTCCTGCAACTTCTACGTCTACCTGGTTGAAGCTGTTACCGCCTTCGTTCACCACATTAAGGCCGCCACCGATCCAAGCATCGGTCCCATTCTCAAAATCACCGTTGGTCAACAGTCCAGAGTCAAAACCTGGAGTAGGGTCTTCTACCAATACGGTAAGCTCATCTTGAAAAGTATCCGAGGCACCGGCTGCATTCGAAGCTTCTAAGGTTACTGTGAACGTACCGTTGGCAAATGTTTTGATCGGATCAATTTCCGAAGATGTTGTTCCGTCACCAAAATCCCACTCAAAACTATCCCCTGCTTCCGATATATTGATAAACGTTACGGTACCGGTGTCTTCATTTAAGGTAAATGTAAAGGCCGAAATGACCTCAGGTAAGTTACTATCGTCATCGTCATCGCATCCAAAAAAGGAAATCGCCAAGATGAACAGTACTATATGCTTAGCTCTTTTTAATAATTCTTTCATTGTCTTTAGTATTAGTAGTTTAGTTAGTTATTTGTATACACCCTCACATAATCTACGACCATGGTTTGAGGGAAAACTGTTTCTTCATTTGGACTTCCGACAAAATCACCTCCTACCGCTAAATTTAAAAGGATGTGAAATGGCCGCTCATTAAATACCCATTCACCTCCTTCAGGAATATCATCAGGAGTGATTTGGTTGTATAATACATCGTCTACATAGTAGTTGATAAAGTTAGGGCCCCATTCAATTCCAAAAACATGAAAGCCCGTATCAAATCGATCGTTTTGCAAGATGAATTCCTTTGATATGGCATCCCCTCCAGAGTATCCTGGACCATGCACGCTACCTATGAGCACAGTAGGTTCCTGTCCTCTATACTCCATAATGTCGATTTCCCCTCTTTCTGGCCATATGATGGCACCATCTTCATCATCTCCCAACATCCAAAATGCGGGCCACATTCCTTGACCAAAAGGCAATCGCATTCTAGCTTCAAACCGCCCAAAAAGCAAATCAAAGTTTCCTTCGGTTTGAATTCTTGCCGAAGTAAATGCGGACCCGTTAAAATCTTCGCGCATGGCGGTAATAAGTAAAAACCCGTTCTGCGTGGTGATATTCTCCGGTCTATCCGTATAGTATTGTAGCTCATTGTTTCCCCAACCGGGAATACCTTCAGCGGTACCGTCTCCTATATCGAAATTCCATATTTCAGTATTTAGTTGCCCATCGACATCAAAATTATCTTCAAAGACCAAATTGGAAAAGGTGGCCACTGTTTGTGTTTCGTCCGTTGAACAACCAACAACGAAAAGAAATAAAAGCATTGCGGTTCTTAGGCCGAACTGTCGTATGTTTTCTTTATTCATATGATTTAATTTTTAAACTTTATTTTTTATTCAGTGAAGAAATAGATGTTGTCCAATATGAAATTGGGACCACCCACTAATATGAGGCTTCCCAAATTATTCCTTTGGGTAGCAAGATCTCCACTTAGAGGAATATCAAATGACGTCCATTCACCAACAGTTAAACCGGTTAAATTGAATCTAAAGTCAACATCATCCCCCATAGGTAAGCCGTTATCGACATTTGTTTCTACCATTTGATTGGCTCCAGCATCCCTAATCTGAATTTCGATTTGAGCTCCTTCTTCTTGTACAAATACATCTACATGCAAAGATGTTAACCCGGAAGCATCTACTGTATTTTCGAAAACGATGCCCGTAAAATTGTTGTTCGTATAGGTCGCGACCGCATCATTATTGGTCGTTGTTATTGCGACCTCTGTTGTAGATCCTCCAAAACCAGGAGAAAAACTACTTTCGGTATCGTTTACATAGGTATCGCTAAATATAGATTTTACGTTGGCCTGAGGTAAAGTTGGGGTTGGGGCAGCCGGTAAACCTCCGCTTGTGGACACTTCTAATGAGCCTTCTGCCATTACTCCTCCTAAAAGAGCGGTTATTGTTGCAGTGCCCTCACTTACAATGGAAACTTCACCTAATTCACTTACTTGGGCTACCTCGATATCCGAAGACGTAAAATCGAAATATGATGGGGCGGCATTTACAGTTTGGTTGATTCCGGTATCTAGATTAAATGTTTGCGTAAGTCCCGTTATTGGAACACTAGAACCGGTAAATGCCTGTTGCGTAACGTTTTGTCCTAAAAAGATAGCGGGACTGGGTTGTGCAAAGGTACCCAGTTTTTCAAACCGCAACTCATCGATCCAAAAAGTAAACCCAAAACCATCGGTACTTTGTGTTCCTGCCGAGAAACTGAACATGCCTCTTTCCTGTACCAATTTTGAAGGGTCGGGAATAGGAATGATTACTTTCCGCCAATCTGTGGATAACCGTATATTTTGGGCGATTGTAACAAATTTATTTTCACCAAAATCAGTTCCAAAGCCTACTTCTCCGATCGTAGCGGTAGTGGAACCTTTGACATAAAAGGTCAAAGCATCAAAACCTGTAAGGTTTCTACCATCACCTCGATCCCGAAAAATACCTCCTATAAACCCCCCATTTGGATCATCTGGCGCGGGAACATCGATCCGTATGGAGGATGTCCCCATAAAAGCAACATCATCATCAGTACCAAAGCCTTCGGTGTTCGCTCCCGTTGCGGGGTCAAAAGATTCAAAAAATTGATCGGTAAGCCCTACTGGTGCATCTATAAATAGGTCCCCATTGGTATTAAACGTGGCAAACTGTACATCATCTGAAAAGTCCCTTTCACAACCTGAAATAAAAGCAATACCCAAGCTCAAAAGAAGTATAAAACGTATGTTGATATTTTTATAATTTTTCATTTCTCAATATTTTTATTTGCCAATGTTGATGTGTATATATGTCATGATCTCCCATTCACTACCGTTACCAAATCCTATGGGGCTTATGATGGGTTCGGTTGAAAATTGATCTGCTACTGCATTCGGCGCAAATCTGGGTGAAAACTCGTCCAATGATCGCCATGTACCACGTATCCCTATCTGTGTGCTGGGTAAGATAAACCAATCGGGTTTTCCAAGTGTAGTGGACAAATCCAGCATCAACTGCAAGGGGAAAGTAAGGTTGAAATCCCTATGATAATCGTAAGGCCCCCAATCATTGATTTTTACATGCGTTCGTAGTTTGAAATTTTTGTAAATGGCCCTGATGTCTCCTCCGAAACGCTTTATCAATCGATCACTATCTCCGTTGGCTTGTCCGTTTCCATAATAGAAATTCCCTATTAAACCTAAGTCCGGGGTAGGTTTGGAAACCATTCTGGAATGGATTTCCCATAAATCCTCTGCTGGCGCTGAATTGGGAAAGGCAAAAAACTGTCTAGTGGCCAGGAATCCAACGTGTGCATCCTGGGTTGTGGGCAGATGACGGTATACAAAGCCTAAATTCATGGCGAACTTGGCATCTTCCGCCCTGTCATTATCCCATTCGTACATCCATGTTCCCGGAGTGGGATCGAACGTCAAAAGTATTTCACCTCCCGTAGTTTCACGATTTCCACGAACGGCAAAAGGATCGTCGATGACGTTCCTTAAACGCCCTGCCCCGGTTATATCGTTCGGTATGGGGTCCACCAATGGTTTTTGCCACATGAAGTTGGGTGCAATTTGAAATTTACCCGCGGCAACAGTAAAACCAGATAATACGCTGGTCACATTACCGCTTCCTGTATCCCTTAGTTTCCAACCTGTAAAGGTCAATGTTTGATCCGCTCCGCCATTGGCGACCAATCCCATGGCCGATGTTTGACCGTACCAATTGAATTTTCCTCCTTCATAAGTGATTTTAACTTTACCTCCCCAATTGTCCGTGGATTGCACTCTATCCTCAAAAACGGTATAGTTGCCCGGGGTACCCCTGACATCCTGGAAAATAGTACCGTTCAAAGGGCTTCCGGCCCATATACCCCCCAATTGTACGCCAACCTTACCGAACTCTCTTTCTATGGCCAGGGTAGCCCTTTCCGTTGGAAATGGGGGAATTACACCACTTAACACTTGGTTTGCATCCAAAACCCGAACTCCGTTATCGTCCAATATGATGTCCGTTTCAAAATCTCTATGGTAAATACCGGTGACATCAAATTTTCCAAAATGCCTTTTATACTTAAAAAGCATTGTGGGATTGGCACCCCACCATAGTTGAGGACCAATAGCCGCTTTTAACCCTTTTAAAATGCCTTTACCATCAATCTCTGCCCCTAATATTTCCCCATTATAAATATCTAAGTTTGGACCGTAGTTGGCCTCGGGGTATAGACCGAAAAAGTCACCTTCGTAACCCCAGTGGTAATGACCTGTTCTAAAGAAACCTCTTAGATCGAACTCTTTTGCGTTCCATTCAAATTCTGCTTGGTATACACGTATCCGGTTTACATCTTGAACAAGTACTTCTCCTTGATTGGTATTGACCACCAAGGGGCGCGAAATGTTCTCGTAAAAAATTTCATTGATGGGGTTCTGTGCTACATTACCCACCACATTAAAATTGACCTCGGCGCGCATATTGGGGGCCGGATTGCCTTCCACTCCAATGAAATAGGATTGCATATGATCAAAACCTAATTGATTGGGAAAGGTAAGAGGGTCATCCGGATCAGGATTGTCCGGTGTAGTGATTAGACTACCGCCCGTACTGAATGTAGAGAATCTTGCGGTTAGGTTACTTATCCGCAGTAAGTTGCTCTGTTCGCCAACCAAAGCGGCTTTATCGCCGCGGGCTCGTAAGACCGCATCTGCCAATTGGATGTTCTCAAAATGATTTTTGACAAAATCAGGCGTTATTCCATCTTCATATGGATTGAGTTGATGTGCCTCTTTCAATGCATAGTATGCCGCTCTTGGATAAAGCTCATATAATCCTCTTGGGTTTGTAGCTCCCTTGGCACAGATTCCAAACCATTCCTCGTTCATATTATTTGCTCCAGGTGCCGCTAAGTCCCTTGCATAGCCTCCATTGGACCACGAAGCATTGTTGTCATGTATGTCAGCGTTTTCTCTGTCGTCAAAACCAAATTTCCACCAGCCATCACTGAATTGGAAGGTAAATCCTCCAATGGAGTTACCCACTTTACCCAAACCGGAAGCATTCTGATAAATTTCTTTCCAGTTTTCCACCATGTAATAGGCCTGTGAATATTGGTCTTCCTTGTTTTCAACTGCATTGAAGGCATCCGCACCAAACTCGGTGAACATGATAGGTTTATTAAGTTTGTCCTTGACGACCTGAAACATATCACCGAAAGAGGCTCCGCGATAGGTATTGGTTCCATATATATCTACATCTTTACATTCTTCAGCAACGATATCTATGAACAAAACGTCCCCATTACATATGGCAACAGGATGTGAGGGGTCCATTGCTTTCATTTTTTTTGCTGCCTCGTTCATTAATTTATACATGGGCCTTCCCCTGCTTTCCCCGATGAATTGTATTCTTCCTTCATCGTCCGGAAAATCTTCGGTCTCCGCCCCTTGCCAGAACAGCCCATAGTTATTTTCATTCCCCAATAGATACAATAGAAGTCCTGGCGTATCTTTATAGCCATTTACCAACTCTTCCATATCGGACATTAAGAGTTCTTGGGTCTTGGCGTCATCATAAATGGTTACCGGGGTCCAGACACCATCTATGGTTAGTCCATAGCGCCCAAAGGAATGGTTGAGCATGGTATAGATACCATAGTTTTCATAGATGTACTGAATCCATCTAGCCGGTACACCGGTGTATTGACGGATAACATTGACATTCATGTTTCTCAAAAGGGACATTTCCGTGTCCAGTCCCGCTTTGATCACATCGTCCGGTTTTTTCCAGAAAGCTGCGTTTACGGTATTGGTGCCTATGGGAATATAATCCCAATTCATTCCATTGATCATGAAATCTTTTCCATTGACAACCAATTTCATTTCTTCTCCATTGTTTACAACGGACACCTGATCGGCTTGGGCATATAGCCCTGTTGTAAATACAAGAAGTAATAATCTTAGCAAATTGTTTCTCATAATAATGTTTTGTTTAGTTGATTCTTAATAAAATGATAACCCCTTATATTAAGAGAAAACAGATTCGGGGGTACTTTTTATCCTTGGTTAAATGAACTTTGAAAAATGGACGCTCAATTTGAATTCCCTCGAAAATTGTTTGGTATACATAGTTTACAAAGGGTTAAATCTATCTTAAAAATATACGAAGTCAATAAAATTTGCCTCAACAAAAAACATACATCATAAAAAAAAGACAGTTTTTTTAACAAATTGATAAAAAAACCTGATATCATGGGTGTTTCAAGGCAATTCAGGAAATTGCTTTTAAGTGTTAAAGTTTATAGCTGTATAGGTATTGTTGAGGTAAAATTTCCGTTTTGTAGAGAAATTTACAGCTTAAGGATGTAGTTCACTAGATTGGCATCATGTGTTAACCCCATCTTTTTTCGAAGTCTGTAGCGTTTAATTTCAACACTTCTAGCAGATATATTCAGCAAAGGGGCTATTTCCTTTGATGACAAATTTAAGCGCAGATAGGCGCATAATCGTATATCGTTGGGAGATAGATTGGGGTGTGCTTTTTTCAATTTCTTTAAAAATTTTCTATCGGCATTATTAAACGCTTCTTTGAACAACTCCCAATCATCGTTTTGATTAAGACTTTTATCAATGATATGAATAATTGGTTTAACGGAATTTTTGTCCTCTACATTGGCCAAGAGTTGTTCTTTGACTTTGGACAACAACTCATTCTTTTTTATGATACTCATTGTTGAAGCGGCCAATTCGTTACTTTTACCCTTAAAGTCTTTTTTAAGTTGTTCATTTTTAATTTTGATAATTTCTTTCTCGTTTTGGGCTTTGGCCAAATCCATTTCACGCTTATTCTTTAGGATCAACTTTTCTTGGCGTTTGTGATAATGGCGCCTATAGGAATTGTGTATGAGGATCGAACCTAATATGGCACAGAACAGATACAGTCCTAGTAAAATATTGGATAAATACCATGGCCTGGCAATCTCAAAAGCATAGGTGGCCATATTCGTAGATATTCTGTCACCTATTCTTGCTCTCACTTTAAACGTATATTTACCTGGGGGAAGGTTCTCGAAAGAGGTTGATGATACTTCGGACCAGCTGCTCCAATTATCATAGATCCCCAACAACTGAAATTGATACCTTGGCCTTAAATATTTTTTAAATTCTGCCGTATAAAAGGATATCTCCAGATTGTTCTCATTGCTTTTAAAACTACCTTTAAGCTTTTTGTCAAATAAACTTTTTCCAACAGTATTTGTATTTTTCCCGGCCTTTCTTACGCTGGATATCTTAACGTTGAACTCTGTTTCATGAAAATTATCAATGTCGGTAGTAATATAACCGGAGCTTGTGCCGAACAGATACTTTCCTTCTTCTTTTAGCTCCGTGACACTTTCGTATCCCACTATACCGTTTCTAATATTTTCGGTGAGTGGAATATAATTGACGATAGGTACGTTCGCTAATTTCCCTTCCGATATGAAGCCGATATCGGACTTGGTAAAGACCCAAAGATAATCGTTCTTGCCTGCGACCGTCATCTTTCCCGAAACATATTCTTTTGTTTTATATACACGGCTTAAAATACTGTCCTTTACAAATTGTTCACTTACATCATCATATTTTAAGATTCCTTTACCGTAGGAATAGAATAAATTTCCCTTGTACTTGACAATTCCAGAATTGGAACCCTTGATCAACGTATCTACAGAAACTTTTTTTGCCTCTAAAAACGCATCGTCTGTTTTTATTTTAAAAACGCCCTTGTACTCATGATTTACAAAGATGTTCTTTCCGAGGACTTCGAAATATCTAGATGAATGATCAAATCCCTTGATCTTATTTCTAACTTGCCAAGTATTATTTAAATTCTCCAAGATGTACAACCCATCATAGTTTCCCTGTAAGAGTAGGTTGGGATTATCATTTAAACGGGCCGTTTTCCACGTGCCTTGAATGTTGGCTATTTTTCGTATCCTACTTCCCTCAATAATGTAAGTGCCCGTATGGTGACCACAGAATAAGATGCCTTCAATGATATTCAACGACCAAACCTGACCTTGTGTCCCCTTAACTAGTTCAAAATCGGTATTACCTTTCAGGGGTTTATAAAAAAGCCCTTGATTTGTACCCAAATATAGATTGTCCCCTATTACGGCCGAAGCATAAACGCTACCTACAATACCCTTGCTATCATGGAAAACTTTAAATGGCGATTTGAGATTTATATAACTGATGCCATTGTCTAGGCCCAACCATATATTATTGTCAAAATCCTCAAAAAGCGATAAAACCGTATTGTTCCTTAATCCTTTTACTTGATCTACATGGGATATTAAGTTTCCATTCTTGTCCAAATGTATCAGACCATGGGATATGGTGCCTAAGGCAAAACTTTTGTCCTTTAGTTGTAGGCTACTATATACGCTTACTTTGGATAACAACGTATCCGCTGCTATAGCCCATGGATCGAACGATTCTTTATGAACCTGGTAAAAGCCATTACGTCTGGTAAGAACCAGCAAATCATCCTTGCGTTGAAAAATATTGACAACTTCATCTATTTTAAAGGGCTCGGCATCGTAGACCAGAACATCCCTGCCATTTTCAATCTTATAAATCCCCTTATTCTGTTTTTGAAAATAGATATCTTGATCAAGATTGAACATTCTGGGCAAAGAAGTATCAGAGTCAATGATATTCACGGAATGGTCCTTAAGATTATAGATATATATGCGTTTGATCGACTGAAAAATAATCCATTTATCCATATCCAGGATATTCCAAAACTCTTCGTCCTGTATAAGCTTGTTTTTTATTTTTTGGGATAAAGAGGTGTATTGCATGATACCAAAATCATCTTTTTTCCAATACCCGAACTCCATATAGCTTCCGGTATAGATTTTATCCCCAACAACCTTTACCGACCTCATTATTGTCTCGTTCGGTGAAGGGAATATAGTCCATTTGGCACCGTTGAATTCCAAAAGCCCCTTACTATTGGCAATATAGATTACCTTATCCTTTGATTGTGAGATATCCCAATTTTGATTTTCCGCATCATAATCCGAGGGAGCATAATTTTGAATAGGGGGAAGTTCTTGAGAAAAAAGACCCAAGGAGAAAAACAGTAAAAGGAAGGCCGAAATTTTCAATTGAAAGTTGTTGTTGTTAACTAGTTCTAAATATATAACAATTTTAGAGTTAGTGCTTTCCTCTTAAGGGAATAGAACGTATGATTGAAGATATAAGTCCTATCTAACATACCTTAGTGAGTTTGAATTACACTTTTATCAATGCCAATATGCTATAAAACAGGTCACTGAGATTCTTGCTGGGAACAAAAGAACAGGGGCCAATGATATTTTAAATATCCATTGGTTCCCGAAAATCCCTAAAAATTGGCTACTTGATCATAACTTGTAAATTAATTGTTCCAACCTATCGCCCCTATTGGAATAAATGACCATTGCATACAGTCCAGGGCGCAGTTCGTTCAATAGTATAAAAGCCCTATCCGATCCTACTTTTTTTGAAAGTATATGTCTACCCTCCAGGCTATATATTTCCATCCATACTTCGGCGGTATCCTCAAATTCCTTTGTAAAAATATTCACTCCATCCATAATAGGATTTGGAAACGTGGTGAAGGGAACAGTGGTAAGGAAAAACAGCTCACTTTCTTCAGAGATAAAGGAAGTGCCATCATTCAGCACTATATTTAATCGATATGTATTCAACCCTTGAACGGGTAATTGATCCAAGTATGTTAAACTTGTTCTGTCAGGACTTCTAATTACACCTATGGTCTCAAAAGAGCTTCCTATTTCCTTTTGGATTTCTACCTGTGCAACATTAAACAGACTCGATAATTGAATATTGAGTTCCCCGGCATTGCCATCCTCGGAAATTTCGGCAAAAACAAAACTTTCATAACACCCTGTATTGAACACCGTATAGTCTATAGCTGTACTAACTGCTCCCAACTTATTTTCTTGGAGAACGGATTGTACGGCAAAATAATCCGAGTCAATTTTGGTCTTATCAAAAATGTAGGTCGTATCCGAGGTGACGGCCGTAAGCTGCATGATATTGTCCTTTAAATTATAAATATTATACGCCTTAACATTTTCCTGTTTATTCCAACGGAGTTGTAATACATCATCGCAATCCAAGGCCACACCCAATGTGCTTACCCTGGATATTACAAAGGGATCGGATATGTGCTCCCTTTCCGCTATGGTCATTTTTAATAGTGCTGTTGTAGTAATGTCTTCCGGAGCGGACCAAAAATAATAACCATCGGAAAGCGTTGTTTGTGATTCAATAACTTCCCATGTGTCTCCATGATCATAACTTATGGCCAACTCCCCTTTTTCGATATCAAAACTGCTTTCCCACCTAAAATAGCTTGCTGTTTCGCCATCATATGGAAAGTTATCATCCAACAACGGATAATTCCATGTAAAACTGTTTGGTTCCTCCCATCCATAGGCAATGGAAAATTCCTGGTTCAAAGTATGGATATTGAACCCTGTAACCTGTAGTACAACCTCTCCGGAGATAGGATTCTCTATGGATACCTGTTCAATATTGTTTGTATGATCCGGTCCTTTGGACGCCGGTGACTCCAAACTCAAAGTATTGGCCATGCTGTTCAACACCCATGGTTCATGGACGGTAGTTCCATTGATTGCCTCCATATCCAAATCGTTCACCAAAGCTAAATTGCTATTTATGGGGGCAGGGGTATCGGTCCATACCAATGTGGCTTTAAAGTTTTTTGCATTTTGGGGAATACCAATAGGGAAGGTCTTAATGGCCCCAGGATCAATGGTACTGGATATGATCCGATTATCCTGAAGTGTTTTTAAGGCGTTATAACCATTAATTTTACCATAACCGGATCTAAAATCCGGCCCTTTGTTCCCTATATCATCCGCGCTATTGATCACTATGGCTTTTAATAAAGAAGCCAAAGGGTTTTGATTATGGATATCCATATAAAACTCTTGTAAAAGCGCACAAACGCCCGAGACCAATGCGGTAGCGTTAGATGTACCTATAATGCTGTAAGCTACCAGTTCCGGTTTTATTCGCCCATCATAGGCAGGGCCCACGGAAGAGAAGGATGGCACCTTGTTTTCTTCATCCATGGCCCCTATACTTAAGGTATTTTTAGACATTTTAAAATTCCCTGTAAGATTGGCATAGTTCCCTATTCCCTGATAAGGGCCGTTTTTAGGGGTGTCCAAACCTGCATTTCCAGAAGAAAAAACATGCAGCTCCTCTGGGTTTTGATAGATATGGGTATCATAGGATTCTGCCAGCAAACCATAGAAGTTTTCTATTTCCGTACCGTAGGAATGATTTTGAATTAAAATATTGTTATCGGACAAATAGGTGTTACCATCCGGTAGCAGATTGGAAAAATCCGACAATTGTATAGATGCCATGGGTGCAACTCCTTTACCTTTTATGGAAGAATTCCCCAAACCGGATATGATGGTAGCCATATCCGTGGCATGATTATCGGTCGTATTGGAAATTAGGGGCGAGTTTGTCAATTTATTCCTGAGATCTATGTCACTTTCAATAAATCTATTATCTTTTAAAGAAACTATAATTCCTTCACCCTGAAGGTTTGGGAGCGCCTTGTAGATTTTATTGATATTATTTATCGTAAGATTTAAATCCCTGACAGTGCTTTCCAATATGGGATTGAACGATTCTTGCCCTACATATAACACTTCTTCATTTGGAAGTAGTTCTTTTTCCAAAAGATCCAATTTTCCATACACATGGACACTATTTTTTTCCGTTTTTATGAACGTGATCTTAGGTAAGCGATTTATATGCGCAATTGTATGTTTGGGACGATTTGATTTGATGACATAATGTGCCTTCTTGGTAACATTGCCCTGAAGTAGTGTATTGGATAATTTCCATTTATCATTGACGTAGGTAATATAACAACTGTCCTTAAATACCTCGCGTTGCTCATTATCCATCGTGACGATATAATGTTCCTTGTCCAGAACCCTTAATACTCGGATTCCACTTTTCTTGAACCACTGAGCCGATTGAGCTTCACTTATCCGAACCAACACAGCGGTTTTGATACCTTTTTGATATGATTTTAGTAAAGTCGACGGCGGTACGGAGGTATATATGGACCATGTATCCCCAATACCATCCTGGGCAGATAGTATGCAGGAACATGAAAGAATAAAGAAAAAAAAATATTTACCGATTCTCATAGCGCAATATTTAAAAATATCACTTTTAAAACTGAATCAATCCTTTTTTTGATTTTTTTCGACCATCTTCACCCTACAAACTTAGTACGTAAAATTTGTAAAAATTAAATAACTATAACGTTTTCGTAGTTTTCAGTATTATTTATAACAAAATACTGCATTTCATCGAATAATTCTTAATTAATTGTTAATCATCGATAAAAGTTGGTATTTTAACGAGTAAGAAAATTCGTGCATATAATTAAAAAAATGCAATTTATTAATCTAAACACTATTAAAAAATGAAGAATTCGTTAAATTTTATGAAATTATTTGGGTTTTGTGTATTTTTTTTATTCATTTCTTGTGAAAATGAAGATGTGGGTTCGGAAACGAATGATCCCGATGTGATTGCCTCCATTTCCGAGGAACTTAAAACCCAATTGGATAACTTGGCACTAAGTAGTACCGAAGTAAAACCTTACAACACGGTTTATCCCGATGGTACCAGCTTTTCTGGATTTTTGGTGGGTGGGGACATCATGATGACCGAAAGTGATATCATGAATGGAGATATATTTGCCGATGAAGGTGGAATTCAAAGCGAGCAATATAGGACTACAAATTTGGTAAGTCAACCAAGGACTTTGAGCGTCATTGGATATACGGGCAGTGGATTTGCACTTAGCAGCAGGGGTAGAACAGGTTTGCAATGGGCCATTAACAACTACAATCGGTTAAATTTAGGAATCAATTTTACCTTGACTTTTGCCGCTAGTACCAATGCGGATATCGTAGTTTTTGACAATACAGCAAATAACCCGGGAAGTGCAGGTGGTTCTGCAGGTTTCCCTTCTGGTGGTAATCCCAACAAGTTTGTACAGATATATGGTCTGGCCAATAGTTCCAACAATGTAAACGAACATGTGGTCACCCATGAAATTGGTCATTCCATAGGCTTTAGACATACTGATTATTTTAGTAGACAAAGTTGTGGACAGAATGTCAATGAGGGTAGTGCTGGAGTAGGGGCCATACTCATTCCAGGTACCCCCTCGGGGTTCGATCCTGGCTCTATCATGTTAGCTTGTTTTAGCAATTCTACTAGTGGGGAGTTCAACAATAACGATATTACCGCATTACGTTTCCTCTATTAATTTTTTTTATATTTAGTTCTTGTTTTAACCTGTGAAAAGGGCCGTTTTAAACGGTCCTTTTTAGTGTGGAAGTCTTTCCCTTAGTACCCCATACATAAACGTGCCCAGCAGGGCCGCGCCAATTACAATGAGCATACTGAATGTGCCCGTACCCAATAAAACATACATAGGTCCCGGACATGCCCCGGCCAAGGCCCATCCCAAACCAAAAATGCAACCTCCCAAGATGTATCTAACAAACCCCTTTTCCTTTGATGGTAAGTGAATTTTATCCCCTTCCATACTTCTTACCTTAAACTTTTTGAATGCCCCGATAAAAAGAACCCCTAAGGCAACGGCAGAACCGATAATACCATACATGTGAAAAGATTGGAATTTGAACATTTCAAAAATTCGATACCAGGAAACTGCTTCCGATTTCACCAATACGATACCAAAAAAAATTCCTACGACTAAAAATTTGAAATACTTCATACTTAAAAGATCAAAGGGA
>JBCBZE010000376.1:0-3069 GCA_039815505.1 Bacteroidota bacterium
CCGCCTCCGTTAATTTTTGTTTTGCCCTTTGTAAATTACCTTCGCGCTGGGCATACAGTGCTTGATTGAGTCGAATTCGCCCATAATGATAGTCCAGTAAGGTGGTTAATTCTTGTATTGGATTTTTCGAATTGTCAACTCAGAGGTCTATTTGATCATACCACATGTGGTCAGTACCTTTCACTACAAGGGCGGCAGATTGTTTTCCGGAGATTTGTCCACCCGCTTTTTGTCCGGCCACTAAACTTTCCAAAAGTCGTTTGGCTAAAGTCCCTTTTGAATTTTCAAAGGTTTTTGACATGTCCGTAAGCACATTTTCCGCCAGTTGGTTGCCCAATACAACATAATCGTTGCCTAAAATTTCCGAGCTATGGCCATTCCAATACTTCAATGAGCCTCCTGTAAAGGCAAATACATGGCCACTGGCATCCATTCCTGCGACCTGGCGATAATTTGCCCCATTATCAGTATCCCTAACCTCAATGATTGCTTGTTCTATGGACTTACCGGCACTGAGTTTTTCAAGACCCTTTATACCATAGTTGGGCTCGGTCTCCGCTATGACCGAAAATGCTCCAACTTTAGGTGCTATATATATCGTTGAATTTCCAACATAAATATTGTTGGTAGCTACTGCTATTCCCCATTCTTGTGCACTTTCATCGTAGGCAAGGATGGAGAAGGTAGAATTTATGTTCTTGTCGGTCAAAAGACTCGGTAAATTCTGGCCAAACATGAACAAGGGGAAAACAACTAAGATAAGTATTGAAAAAGTAGTTTGATTTTTCATTTGATCGATTTTGATTGATGAATAATTCTTCGTCGGAACTGTTCTAAAACACACCGTCCGTTGATCGTTGGGAAATATAGCGAAATCCCTTAACTATTAAAAAACCTCGGCAGGTTTCATGCTAACCTGTTGTTGTGGTAGTGGGAGGGAGGTAAAACGTTTTCATTAGTCCAATCTGTAGGTGTCGTATTTCTTGATAAGTTTTTTAGCGGCCGCTACCATTAATGTTTCCGCACTTGAATTTATTGTGGGTATACCATTGCCATTATCAAAATGGGAGTTTTCCGAAGTAGCTTTTCCAAAAGCTTGTGAAGAAGATACAATGGCTCTGGCATTCAAGTCATATATCATGATGGTTACCGAAGATTGGTTACTGGCACTGTAATAGCCATTTCCGCTGTCAATGGAAAGCGTTCCCGCTCCGTTGCTCACCACGGTTCCCGCAATATTTATCAAAAAGTCGCAGTCCGAATCTTTCTTTAATTTTTCCAATTCGGTCTTGGTGAGTTCAAATCCAATTTTTGGAGCCACCAGTTTTGAGGTTCTTACCATATGCATATCGATTAAGGAGTCTCCCAGTATTTCCTTGAATCCCTTAAAAGCGACTTGGTATAACTCCGCGTCGAATATTTTTGAGTTCGATTCCGTTCTGTTGAGAAGCCATTTCCCTTTACTGAAATCCAATTGTTTTCCAGTATCAAATAAATAGGTGTATTTACCCCCGGCGCAAGAATTTAAGAGCATAACAAGGGCAATTAAGCATATTTTTTTCATAAAGCTTGAGTTCGCATGTATTACAATCGCCTACCCAACACAACAGCTGCCAAAGCAGTATGCGGGTTGTAGTGTTGGCGTTTATTTTTAAGGAAATATAGCAAAATTCTAAAACTATTGGCCATTGTTGTACGCCGTACGCTATTTTTCATTTTTTAGTGGAACATTAAATTCGCACCCGTTTTATATCCCTTTTCGTATCTTACCTTAATGGTCAGGGTGTCCTTGTCCAGACAGTTACTTGGTACTTTAATTTCCGTTTGCATTGTTGATTTGTTCTTAGTTCCGGTTCATCTAATTCCAGGACCCTGAATCACTAAATTAAAGAGGTCAATATTCGTAGTCATAAAATTGGTTTTTGTTGGTTGGTCATATACTGGAAAATCCTGTCCATTTTCAATCTCGACTACGATTTTTTGAATTCCGTTTTGGGAGGTCAAGTTTACTTGTTCCGCTTTTTTATTCTGGCGGCTGACAAGGACTAAAATCAAGATACTAGCATATACTTTTTTAATATCCCCTGAATTTGATTTTTCGTTTATTCATTTTTTTTCCATCCAAAAAATAGCGTACCTTTTTCTTATCCAAATTAACAACAATCGAATCCGCTGGTCTGATGATTTTAACGTGCACAATTGGTCCAAGAAAGCTCAGTCGGACCAAGTCTTTGTCTTTTGGTATTTGGATCGTTGCTTCACCGTCAAAATCGGTGTTGAAGGCATCGTGATTTTCCGAACCCTCAATAATTATTGAAGCCCCGGGTAACGGTTGTTTGTCCAATATGACCTTTACATTGATCTCATCATATTTTGTAGTCTGATTTGATGAAGCAAAAGCAACCAGTAAAATTAATAGTATCCAGATAGAGTTATTCATATTGCGTACAACGGTCTGGGTTATGGTTTCGTTACGGAACATGTCCAGCGGACTTTTCAGCCGCAATGAACTATAGCCATTTGTTACCTACCGGCTTTTTATTTAATGTAGTATCTAACCATTGGTCTGTGTTTCGATTTCTGGTCAACAATTTCAAATCCTGCTTTTTCAAATGACTTATACAATCCAATCCAAGCAAAGGCATCCGGTAGTTTCTCTTGCGTTGGGATGGTGGGATAGGCCTCTAAAACTTCAATGCCGTTCGTTTTGGCATACTCCACAACACCTTTTAAAAGTGCTACTGAAACCCCGTGCTTTCTAAAGTCTTTTTTTACAAAAGTGCACGGAATAGACCAAACTTTTTTGTCGTCAATTGGTTTATGGACTCTTGATTTTTGAAGTCTTATAAAATCTTCTCGTGGGGAAAAAGCACACCAAGCTATCGGTATTTCTTCGTAGAAACCAACAATTCCTGTCGGTTGATTATTCCACACAAGATTTTTCATTCTATCTTGATTTGCACATTCAGACTTTCCCTCTTCGTGCTTAAATTTACTTTGTCTAAAATACATACACCAACAGCCAGCACCCGCTCCATTTCCTCCAAAGAGTTCCACAAATTGATTCCA
>JBCBZE010000202.1:0-6329 GCA_039815505.1 Bacteroidota bacterium
AAGGTGTTGATTCAAACTTTTCTACATCCTGACAAGCGGCGGACACGGTAAAGAAAACGAATAGGACCAATGTGATTTTTACTAGTTTCATGTTTAATTTTTTGATACAACTTGTTAGTCCGGTCTTAACCTTTCAATAATTTGGGCATCTACCCAGTAGATATCTACATTTTCGTATTCGTCTATGCTATTTCTATTGAAGAAAAGATATTTTCCGTCCGGTGTTACACTCGCTCCCGCTTCCGCAGCATCTGTGTTTATCTTGTCACCCAGATTAATAGCTTCACCCCATGCACCATCTTCGTCTCGAAAGCTGATATAGATATCAGCATCACCATATCCAATATCCCTTTGACCATCCCAAAGAATATAAGACTCATCGGGTGCAATAAAAGGGTGGGCGTTCCATTCTCCGGTGTTGATCTCTTTACCAAATGGCTTTGGTTCCCCACGTTTTCCGTCCATTAAACGTGAGTAGCGAAGAATGCCATCGCCTTCGGATGTCGCCTCGTCTAAAACATAAGTCCCTTTTGAGGAAACCGTAAGACGCATGATCCGTATCTCCTCGAAAGGGGAGCCCAATTTTTTTATTTCTGACCAACCAGTTGTGGTCTGTTCTTTATAGCTCTTACCTAAGTGCATGGTCTTGCCATCTGGAGCGATAAAGGGTTGCCCTACTCTGGGAGATATAACCGACTCCTGCCATTGATTATTTCTATTTTGAAGAACCACAAATTCTTGTTTTTTATCTCCCTTAACCTCTCCAACTGTTCTGATGAAATAAAATTCTTTCAGGTCAGGGGTAAAGCCGCCACTCCATTCCCAATTTTTTGTGGTAACAATCCCGGGCGCAAAAACTTCAGGGGTTAAGCCAGGTGGTTCTTGCCCTATGTAGGGACTTTCTGTGTTCGATGAAACCTTGTCTTTTGCTTTCTCTTTTTTAGCGTTACACCCATTTGAGAACAGCATACATACAAGTACTAAAAGTAAAGATGTTATCTGCAGTGGTCTTTTCATCTTATTTTCTTGTATACCACTTTATCGGGTAGCCAAATGGGGCGGGTTCATAATTTAGTACCGTATCCCTTACCTTGTCCACCATCATACTGCTCCTTAGCCCGTTTGAGCTTAAGATCCAATTGGTTTCACTACCTACGGGAACAATACTGAGTGTGTCACTTTTTAAATCGGGTCTTTGTGCCCAAAACGGTTCTAGCATGGCAAAGACCTCCTTCTCGTTGGCAATGGTTAAAAAGCGTACATCGATAGTATGCTCTACCGAGGTTTTTCCCATGGATTCCCAACCAATGCGGAATGGATGTCCTTCCCTTACTAATTTAATAAGTTCGCTTTTTGTCCCATGAACAACTTCCCCTGATTGGTTTGTTTGAAAAATCAATCTCCATTCTTGCTCGTTATGCGGTTGACACGCTGTAAAAAACAATAGTAGTACCCATATGGAAAGTGATGTTACGTTTAAGCGTTTTTTATACTTCATCCCAATTGCATTTAAATATGGTTTTTTTTAATCATTACTTTCCTAAAAATACGTCACTTCCGAAAGCGCAATTGCTTATTTTGGTATTCTTTAACGAAATTACCTTAAAACCTTGCGATACATTTTCAATAGCGATATAGGATGGTATTGTTATCATTTACAATATTTAATAGTACTTGGGTCCCATCAACGCGCAAATTGGAAATATCAAAAGCTAATTCCTGAGTAAACAGCGCAAGACAGGGAATTTCCCCGATTTCCCCGCTTCCCTTGGACAAACGGACTGTTCTTTGTGACGGGTTGGATTCCATGATATTGCCAGAATCGATGAGCCGAATGGTCCAGTTTTCCGTATTGCACCCCCCTGCGCTGAAACCAATAATCAGACAATCACCTTGTATGGACATATGGTCAATGGTTAACTCTTCTGACGGCGCTGTTTCAAATTGTTCGGAACTTACTATGGTACTTATGGAGGGTTCAACACCACAAATACCTATCGGGTCAATACGTTGGTCATCATTATCGGAGCACGATATGATCAAAAACCCGATAAAAATGAACATCATTGTTTTTAAAATCATTTTTGTACCATCTTTTTTCACGGCTAAGTTTTTTAGCATTGGATTTTAGGTTTAGGTATTTCTTTTAAAATATTCGATAAAGATATATTCCCATGGGGTTATCAGTACATCCAATACGATGGCGGTAATACATATGGTTAAAAAACCTTCCGCCGATTCGGTAATTAAGCGGCTTCTTTCCATAGGTAGGTAAACCCCCAATATCCACACCACTTTATAACA
The DNA here is from genome assembly GCA_039815505.1 of Bacteroidota bacterium. Taxonomy (GTDB): domain Bacteria; phylum Bacteroidota; class Bacteroidia; order Flavobacteriales; family Flavobacteriaceae; genus CANLWN01. The sequence goes on from JBCBZE010000202.1 coordinate 2,305, forward strand.
TAGCTGTAATAACAATAATGGTATCATTTTTAAAGGAAAAAATACGCCTAATCCCATTAATGTGGCATACGCCACCCAAAAACTGTATACGATACCTTCAATAGTCTCCAAAGGTTTTTCCGGTGCAATTATTTCTGCCCAGGCCTGATAGCCCACACCCACAAAAGTGAGAAGGTAAAGACCTCTCATTAAATACTTTCTAAATTTGGATGGACCGGTTATACGTGCTTGTGGCATTATTCTGCTTTTAGCCTTAAAGATGCGAAACAAGATGTCAAAATACTTGTCAAAATAGGTCAAGTTTCGTTTTAAGACCCTATAATTTCTATTTGCGCATTTTCATAGGTATCGCTTGGGTTGTATCCAAACTTCTTTTTGAATTCCTTACTAAAATGGGCCAAATCCTCAAACCCTAATTCCAAATACATCTCGGAAGCTTTCTTTTGACGGAACTGCATTTCACATCTGGCATAATGTAAGCGTTGATCCTTTATCCACCGATGGGGCGAAACACCTATTTCCCTTATGAAGATTCTATAAAAAGTGGATTCACTGGTCCCATATTTTTTAGCAAGTTCTTTAACGGTTACATTAGTGGTTACTTCTAGGAAGAGAAAGGAAAGCAAACGATGTCTTGCACTGGATAAATGATGTTCAATGGATTGCCCGTTCGAAACTTTAACCATTTTCAAGACTTTGTTCCTCAGTTCATCTATATGCTTCAAATTTAGGGGTGTTGTTTTGAGAAATTGCGCGGTCAATTCATCAAAACAGCCAAGTAATATTTCCGTTTTGATGGTTATAGGTCGCTGCAAAATAGTATTTGAACCATTTTTTGATTTTAGAAAAGCATTTGCATTTAATTCGGGAAGTACAAACACCAATGCCTCGAAAATATTGGAATCTTTGCTCAAAATTCGTTGCGCTTTAAAATCCGAAAATTCGAGAAGTAGGACCATGTTTCCCGCTCTATAGGTGATTTCTTCTTTATCCCTATACAGTTGCAGCCGTCCCTGTTTTATATAAAGTAGGATACTGGTAGTATTTAGGGTGGAATAGACCTCGGTATTAACGGTTAGAAATCGGGCCGCAAGTGGTTGTCCTAAATGTTGTATAAGTTGAAATTTTCGAATGTCGGGAACCTTGTTTGCACCTTTGCCCATGATCCTAATAATTAAATTGATTAAAAATCGCCTACTTTAATGATTACATTACCTCTTTTATGACCCTTATCCACATATTGATGAGCTTCCACAATGTTATCCAATTCGAAAAACGTATCAATGACTACTTTCATTTTCTTGTTTGCAATCAATTCGACCATATTTTCGAGCTCATCGTTTGATTGTGGAAAGTCTTTGGCCATTCGTAGTTTAATGTTCTTTTTAATTGTTGAGATTACCATTCTTAAGCTGGGAAAAGGGTTAGTGATGTTGACATAGGTTCCACCTTCCTTTAAAACGGTTTCAGCTATAAAAAATGGGCATTTGTCAACTGCCTGAAAATAGACATCATAGTCTTGTAACTCCTTATACCAGTTCCTGTTCTTGTAATCGAATGCCTTTTCGGCACCTAAATCTTTTACCATTTCAAAGTTCTTTGCACTGCATACGGCCGTGACTTTGGCACCGAAGAGCTTTGCAAGTTGAACAGCATAGCTGCCAACGCTCCCTGAGGCACCATATACAATAATTCTTTGGTCTTTTTTTATCTTTACCCGGTCAAGATAGTAAAAGGCCGTCATTGCCCCAATGGGTATCGCAGCCGCTTCCATCCAATTTATATTGGCTGGTTTGTGAACCAGTGTGCCATTCTCCTTTATGGATAGATACGCTCCATAACCTCCGAATTTCGGTAGTGATACGCCCAATACCTCGTCACCTACTTTAAAACGGTTTACAGATTTTCCAACGGTACTGACCATACCGGAAAATTCTGCTCCCAAAATAGGATATTTTGGTTTTGTTATTCCCATCACGAATCGTGCAACCAACCACATAGCGCTGGGTACATCAAAACTTCGTACTCTATAATCGGGCGCGGACACGGTACTTGTGATGATCTTGATCAAAATTTCGTTTGCTCCGGGGATTGGTAGATCCACCTCCTCGATTTGAAGAACATCGGGGGAACCATATCTATTACAAACGGCTGCTTTCATATCTTAACCATATCCGGTGTTACAAGTGTTGGGTTTCCGTTCCCAAGCAATCCTTACAAAAATCAGGCGAATACCAAACCACACTATTTATGACATTAACTAGACCGGTACCTGAATTGATTACACTTACTTCTCCAATAATCTCCATCTCTTTCATAGGTTTGTTTGGGTATAAAAATTCATCACCGTACCGTTTTCGCATTGCTTGGATTTGATTAATTCCAAATCAAGTGGTGGAACCGCAGTGCCAAAAAGGCGTTTACCTTTGCCAATGGTGACCGGAAAGGTCCATATTCGATATTCATCGATTAAATTATTGAAAATCAATTCTTGGATCAATTCCCAGCTGCCATGTACTTGGAGCAAAGGGCCGTTACCTTCTTTAAGCCTTTGCACTTCATATTTAACAGTACCGGTTAAATATTCCGTGTTATTCCATAATGGCTTGTTCAAAGTGGAACTAATCACATATTTCTTGGCCTCATTAAGTCTTTTTGATACTGGATTTTCTTCTTTGGTGGCCGAAAAATGGGAAGCGAAAATCTCATAGGTCTTCCTTCCTAGCAGTAAATCATAAGGTGTTGCCATAACCTCTTGCATTACTTGTTGCATCACCTCGTCCCAATATGGGTTCGCCCAACCGCCATGATCAAAATCATTTGATTGGTCTTCTTCGGGGCTGCTTGGCGCCTGCATTACGCCATCGAGGGATTGAAACGTTAAAATGGCTAATTTTCTCATATCGATTTCTTGATTTGAACAATGGACAATACATGCAAGAATACGGCCGTAGGCATTAAAAACCCGGCAATGAGCACATAGGGGTAGGTCAACATGGCCATAGGTAACATGGGTTCGCTTTCACCCCATAGCTCCGGTTTGTAAATAGAGGTCATAAACAAAAAGATGATACCAGCTATAATGGCCAAGCCCAGATAATTCCAATAAAGAACCGCTTTTCTAGAAAGAATTTTCTTGGTATAGACCAGGAAACCGATAAGGGGTGCCGTTGCAGCAAATAGCATATCTACATTATACCCTTCAATGGTCACCAGCGGATGAAGGACGCCTTCCGCCACAGAAAGCACAAAAAGCGTTTCTATACATATCCGGAACGTTTGAAAATTAACGACCCAATGTTCCGGTATGGAATGGATCCAGCTTTTGTTCCTGTTTTGGAATAGAAAAAAACCAATAAAAATAAAGGAAGGAACAATAAAGAACATAGCAAACCTGGGTGGAAAATCGTAGGTCGCCAAAATTCCAGATCGGGTAACTAAAAAAATAAGGGTTTGCCAGGAAAAAAGCCCCACTAGTACAGTTGTAAGGTCCCTTCTTTTATATGAACTCGTACGTTCAATGGCTCTATTTCCTATCCAAATCAAGAAAAGTACCGTAATCAGCGTTAAACCTAGATACCCAAGCTTTAAACCCATAAGTTATTTTTTTACGATGGCGACCCGTCTGTTTAATTTTCTTCCTTCTTCGGTATGATTTGTTGATATAGGGGCTAACATGGAAACTCCTTTGCCCTCAAGACGATCTTTGGCAATACCGTGATTGGATACCAATTGCCGCACTACGGTCATGGCCCGCTCTTCGGAAAGTTTAAGATTGGAATTAAAATCACCGATATTATCTGTATGCCCTACTACAAAAATAGAAGTTTTGGGGTGTTGCTTTAAATAGGAAGCGATCGTTTCAATAGTTGCGAGTGATTCTGGTAAAAGAGTGGCTTTGCCAAATTTAAAAAGTACACCATGCAGTACCATACTTCCTTTTTCTTCCAATTCATTATCAATGTCCTTTACGGAAATCAATCCTGTTTCCATTTCCTTGGATGCTACAATATCCAATCGGTATA
>JBCBZE010000175.1:0-7395 GCA_039815505.1 Bacteroidota bacterium
ACTTCCGAGATTACCGCAGGAATGATCAAAGTAACCATTATGTATCCGAACGGTGAAGGAACAACTTTTGATATGGACTATTATGCCAATACACATATGCCCATGTTGGCTGATATAATGGGAGGTGCATTAAAAAAATTCGCTATAGACAAAGGAATATCGGGGAGAACACCAGATGAACCAATTCCTTATGTAGCCATAGGCTATTTATATTTTGATACGCTTGCGGACTATCGGAACGTTTTTGGCCCGAATGCTAAAAAAATCCTTGGGGATATCCCTAACTATACCAATATTCAACCTGTGGTTCAAATTAGTGAGGTGTTAAGCCTGGATAGGTAAGGTTTGCAGGTGCGCTTCAGGACATGACATGATAGCTATATCATAAATAACCAATGAAATCAATAGATAAAGGATGGAACAGCGTTTAACCATAATAACCCTGGGCGTAGCCGACTTAAAAAGAGCCACCGATTTTTACCAAATCCAATTCGGTTGGAAGAAATCCAACGCAAGTAATCCCCATATTTCTTTTTTTACGCTCAACGGTATGCTACTTTCGCTTTACGAAAGAAATGAATTGGCCAAGGACGCTACGGTCAACTCGGAAGGAAGCGGATTTAAGGGATTTACCATTGCTTATAATGCCAGATCGGAAAAAGAAGTAGATACGATCATAGAAAAACTGAGGAAAAAAGGGGTTAGCATAATTAAAGAACCCCAAAAAGTAAATTGGGGCGGTTATAGCAGTTATATATCGGATTTGGATGGCAATTTATGGGAAATTGCCTTTAACCCTTTCCTCACATTGGATGAACGGGGAAACGTAAAGGAGTAACGCCGGGGAAGACATTGTTCATAGGTATGTATATGGGAAGAGTATAATAAAAGAATAGAGATGATTGCACGTATTTGGCAAGGCCGTACAAAAACTGAACACTATGAGGAGTACACTGCTTTTATGAAGTCTAGGGCCATTCCCGATTATAAAAAGACAACAGGTTTTGTAAAATTGGTTTTTTTAAGAAATATCAAAAATAACATTGCTTGTTTTACCCTCATTACTTTTTGGGAAAATATGGGAGTCATAAAGAATTTTGCAGGGGACGATTTTGAAAAAGCAAAGTATTACCCCGAAGACAAGCATTATTTGCTGGAATTTGAAGAAAAAGTAACCCATTACGAAGTATTCGCGGAATAAATGACGTACACATAAACGGGGAGCATAACCATGCATTTTCATAACTTTAAATGATGCATCCGATAAAGCCTAACCAAAAAATCTAATTAAACAACCCTGCTTTAGATGTTACGATAGGCTATCGCAGGTCATTACAGTTCGTTTTTTTATATCTTTAAAAGCCATGAAATGGCTAAAATATATGTTAATCTAAATCGATACTTCCAAGTATGAAATATACCCCTGCGGATGACTTTCCCTATTATTATGATTTGGCAAGGCATATGGATTGTAAACCTCTTTTTTCTTCGTCATCTACTTTTACGTTTCTTGATACGATCAGTGAAGAAAAATCAGGGCATCGCTATGCACCCGATAAATGGAGTATTAAACAAATTGTAGGACATATAACAGATCATGAAAGAATAAAAATGTTCCGAGCGTTTTTATTGAGTAGGAGGGTAGAGGTAGCATTATGGGGTTATGACCAGAACCTCTTCGTGGATAATAGTCGCTTTGACGACCTAACATTTCAAGACTTAAAAACGGACTTTTTTAATGTACGGAAAGCATCCATTAGTTTTATCAAAGCGTTGTCCGAAAATCAACTGCAAATAAAGGGAATGGCCAAACAACATGAAGTTACGCTTAAAGACTTTCTAAAGTCTATAATTGGTCATCAAGAACACCATCTAAACATTATTAAGGAAAGATATGTTTAATTGTCCATGAAAAGAAAAAACCCCGCAGCGGACGAATCTACTACGGGGCTAAACAACTAACCAACCTAAAAACTATCTTTTATATTTTACTGCCTTCGTGTAGCGCCTCTGGTGCTTACGCTTCTACTACTTCTTGAAGGTGATGTACTTACTTTTCTGCTCGAAGAACTTCTTTGGGAAACACTGTTTCCCTTAGAACTTCTACCGTTTGATCTACTAGCTACCGTTCGTTGTGTTCTAGTAGTTGAACTTTTTATAGATCTCCCGTTGCTAGACCTACCCTGAGGTTTTCTTACCGTGGTACTTCTGGTCACGGTTGTGCTTCTTGGTGTAGTCGTAACCTTTCTTTTGGTTACGGTGCTACGAGTAGCAGGTCTTCTCGTAGAGCTAATCTCACTTTTTCGAACCTTGGTGCCACTATTTCTATTAACGGAACCATTACTTCTAGTTGTTGTTCTACTGACCGTTCTTCTTCCGATATCATTAGATCTAGTGACCGTTCCATTATTCCTGGAAACGTTGCCCTGTCTTGAAACTGTCCGGTTACCCCTAGCAACGTTGCTCCTGGTGGAAGCGGTTCTGTTGCTTCGAGCCACACCGTCGGCCCTTCTTGACCTATTATTGCTTACGGCAACCCTTCTATCGTTCCTGTATATTTTGGACCTTCTGTTGAAGTTCCTATTATAGTCGTAATGACGGCCTATTTTGGCGTAAGCCCTTCTAGTATTATACCTGTAGGGTCTATAATACGTATAACGCACAGGGTTATAGTATCTTCTATAGGGTCTATCATATACGAGACAGAAGTTAACGGCCGGCCTTGCAAAATATCGGTAAAAGGGTCTGTACACATAATGTCTGTTATAGATATTGATGAATCCGGTGTAATGTGAATAGTAACCTCTATTATTGTAGTGTACATATAGTCCACCCACTCTGTTCACCCTTCCAAATCTATTATAGAAAATATTTACATCACCTATTTGGGAAACTCGTCCGTAATAATCATAAAAGATAGGTACGTTCTCTACTTGAATCACGGCACCGTAATCATCGTACTGTGTATAGGGGCTATAATCAAAACCGGAATTGAAAGTAATGTTGGTTCGTCCAAAATTAACATTGGCACCTACATTAACACGATTGTTTATGTAAAAATCGAATTCACCATCCCGGTATACGGAAAACGTAATGCCATTTTCAACAAAAATAAAAGAGTTGCTGTAATCATAAGCATTGCGTGGTGCAACCTTATTTTCTGCTGTTACAGCCAAGGCACTGGTAGTACCAAAAACAACTGCTGTAAAAAAGAGTATTAAATTTCTCATGATATAAGGTTTTAAATTTCCGAATGCAACTATTCACATTCGATTAGTATATACCAAACAGCGTGCCAGAAATTTCAATACTTAACTAATATTTTGATAATCAGTTAATTAAGGCCAATTAAAGTTTTCCAAAAATTGAATACCATGTTAGATGGGAGTTTTTTTTCTTTTTTTAAAGTGCGGAAAGGTGGCTATATGTGGGATACATGTAGGGGGCCAATAAAGGATATTAAAAGTTACCCCAATAACTTTTCCCTTAAATAATGTGCCGTGTGCGATTTGGTACTTTGAACGATTTCCTCGGGTGTACCCTGAACCAAGAGCTCCCCACCCTTTTCCCCACCTTCCGGACCAAGGTCTATAATATAGTCCGCACATTTGATCAAATCTATATTATGCTCTATGACCACAATGGAATGCCCTCTTTCAAGCAAGGCATCGAACGACTTTAATAATTTTTTAATATCGTGGAAATGAAGGCCGGTCGTTGGCTCATCAAAAATGAACAAAGCCTTTTCCTTGGAACTCCCTTTTACCAAAAACGACGCTAGTTTTATACGTTGCGCCTCACCACCTGAAAGGGTAGAGGAGGACTGCCCCAGAGTTACATAACCCAAGCCCACATCCTGTAAGGGCCTTAATTTGGTAACAATTTTGGTTTGCTGGTTTTTTTGAAAGAAATCAATGGCATCGTCAATGGTCATGTTGAGGACATCGTCTATAGAGGCACTTTCGAACCTTACCTCCAATACTTCCTTTTTAAAACGTTTTCCTTCGCACACATCACATTCCAAATGCACATCGGCCATAAATTGCATTTCTACGGTAATTTCTCCCTCTCCCTTGCATTTTTCGCATCGTCCGCCATCCACGTTAAAAGAGAAATGCTTGGCTTGATACCCCCTAAGCTTACTCAGTTTTTGAGAAGCAAATAAACTACGAATGTCATCATAGGCTTTGATATAAGTAACCGGATTGGACCTCGATGATCTGCCAATAGGGTTTTGATCTACAAATTCTACATGTTTTATGGACTGGTATTTTCCGTCCACAGCGGTAAACTGACCCGCTTTTTCCCCATAGCCCCCTATTTCCTTTAATATAATGGGGTACAAAAGTTTTTTCACGAGGGTACTTTTCCCGCTGCCCGATACTCCGGTTATTACCGTTAACACATTAAGGGGAAAAGAGACATCAATATTTTTTAGATTGTTTTCCCGGGCACCTTTTATTTCGATATAGTTTTTGGATGGTCTCCGTTTTTCCGGAACCCTTATTTCCTCAGATCCGTTTAAATATCCCGCGGTAAGCGATGTAGTTTTTAATACTTCGTTCAACGTCCCATGGGCTACAACTTCCCCGCCATGGGTACCGGCCTCGGGACCAATATCTATGACCTCGTCCGCCGCCTTCATAATGTCCTCATCATGCTCCACGACAATAACCGTATTACCCAAATCCCTAAGTGACTGAAGAACACGTATTAAATTTTCGGTGTCTTTAGGATGTAGGCCAATGCTGGGTTCATCCAATATATACATGGACCCTACCAAACTACTACCTAGTGAAGTTGCCAGATTAATACGTTGACTCTCCCCCCCAGAAAGCGTATTGGACTTTCTGTTTAAAGTAAGGTAGCTTAAACCTACTTGGTTCAAAAAGCCCAAGCGACTATTGATTTCCATTAACAATCGGTCCGCTATCTGGCCATCATGTTTGCTTAAGGAAATCTTTTGAAAAAAAGTTTGCAGTTTTGCAATCGGGAGTTCCACTAGTTCCGAAATGGACTTATCACCTATTTTAACATAGTCTGTCTCTTTGCGCAAACGCCTACCTTTGCAAACCTTGCATCTTGTTTTTCCCCGGTACCGGGAAAGCATGACCCTATTTTGAATTTTATAACTTTTTTCCTCCAAGGTCTCAAAAAACTTATGGATACCTATAAAATGACTGTTGCCCTCCCAAACCAACTGTCTTTGTTCATCTGTAAGTTGAAACCACGGTTTATGAATCGGGAAGTCAAATTTATAGGCTGAATTAACGAGCTGATCTCTGTACCACCCCATACTTTCACCACGCCAGGGAAATATGGCATTATCATATACGGACAAAGCGGTATTTGGAACAACCAAGTCTTCATCTATTCCTATGACATCCCCATAGCCTTCGCATTTTGGGCACGCCCCATACGGATTATTGAAGCTAAAGAGGTGTACATTAGGTTCCAGGAACTTCATACCATCCAACTCAAAATTGTTGCTAAACTTGGTCTCGTTTCCGTTGGACACTTCTTCAATGATACATTCTCCCTTGCCTTCAAAAAAGGCCGTATCGACCGCGTTGGCCAATCGGTTATAGAAATCTTCATCGTCTTTTACTACGATACGGTCCAATACCAAATGGAATTCCCTTTCAATTTCTTTTATACGGTCATTTATACGAAGAATTTCACCCTTATATTTTATTCGGGCATAACCTTGCTGGGCAAATATCTGAAGGGATTTTACGGGATCTCTCCCCTCCTTTATACTTATGGGGGCCAATAATAACAACTTGGTTCCTTCGCTGAATGTCTTAATATGTTTTACAACATCGGTTACCGTATGCTTTTTAACTTCAATTCCAGAAACGGGGGAAATAGTCTTCCCTATGCGGGCATATAAAAGCTTTAAATAATCATAAATTTCGGTAGTGGTGCCCACGGTAGACCTAGGATTGGTAGAATTTACCTTTTGCTCTATGGCGATGGCGGGTGCTATACCCTTTATATAATCGACTTTGGGTTTGTGCAATTTCCCCAAAAATTGTCGGGCGTAGGAAGAGAGACTCTCCACATAGCGTCTTTGTCCTTCTGCATATAATGTATCAAAGGCCAAACTTGATTTTCCAGAGCCGGATAAACCGGTGATAACCACGAGCTTGTTTCTGGGAATTACAACATCTATGTTCTTTAGATTATGCAATTTGGCCCCTTTGATAATAATATTTTCTTTGGGATTTACGTCTGTAATCAAGGTCATACTCGTAATTAAGATGGCAAAGATACAATATGCTACATTCAATAACCAAAATCGCGTTATCCAACCCTTGGAATATTTATAGTGATATAAATATTTGTTCGAAGTATTATATTTTTTCTATATTTGAATTATAACAAAACGTTAAAACGCCTATACGAAAACAATTACTTTTTTAAGATTATTAAGATAACCTTAAGTCCTTTCTTCCTAGAGAGGCCCCTAATTCTAACAGGAAAAAGTAATTGGTATGGAACTACAGATTAACGATTCATTATTGATCAAGCAATACATTAACGGAGACGAAAGAGCTCTGGAAACCCTAATTAAAAGACATAACCAGCGTATAACCAGCTTTATTTATTCCAAAGTGATGGATCGTGATATCACCGAGGATATTTTCCAGGATACGTTTATAAAGGTTATTAGAACCTTAAAAAGAGGTTCTTATAGCGAGGAGGGAAAATTTTTACCCTGGGTAATGCGAATAGCCCACAACCTTATTATAGATTATTATAGAAAGAATAGACGGTTGCCCAGATTTGAAGGTGGGGATGATTTTAATATTTTCTCCGTGATTAGCGATGAGAAGCTGAACATAGAAAAACAATTGATAAAGAATCAAATAGATGTAGATCTTCGCTATCTCATTGAAGAATTGCCCAATGATCAGAAAGAGGTGTTGACCATGCGTATGTATAAGGATATGAGTTTCAAGGAAATCTCCGAAAATACTGGGGTTAGTATCAATACAGCCTTGGGAAGAATGCGTTATGCCCTCATTAATCTAAGGAAGATCATAGAGAAGTACAATATTGTTTTAACGAATTAATATACCACAGGTCGAGTTAGCATCACTTTTTCATATAGGTTGCGTTATTTTAGGGTAACAACAAATTTTTTATATGGAAAACATCTACTCCCCCGAAAACACGGAAACTTGTGAACTGGTAAAAGCACAAAAAGAAACAGTTGATTTTTTATTGAACTTTTCCAAATCACTGTCCGTAATTGAATATGAAGGAATACCATTAGAAGGTAATTTAAACTAGATATGCTTTAATGTTTGCAAATATATAACTGCACCGATCAATGCAGTGTTATGAATAAGGTCCGCTTTTTACAGCGGACTTTATTTTTTTTACCCC
>JBCBZE010000294.1:0-4519 GCA_039815505.1 Bacteroidota bacterium
AAAGCGGCTACCATAGCAATTGCCGATCATGAAGGACCGGTATACCTTAGATTTGGAAGACCAAAAGTAGCTAATTTTACCCCGGCCGATCAAAAATTTGAAATCGGTAAGGCACTTATGCTCCATGAGGGTACGGATGTAACCATCATAGCCACCGGGCACCTTGTATGGGAAGCCTTAATAGCTGCGGAAAATTTAGAGCATCAGGGTATATCGGCAGAAGTCATAAACATCCATACCATTAAACCCCTTGATGAGGAAGCAGTGTTAAAATCTGTTAAAAAAACGGGTTGTATCGTTACGGCCGAAGAGCATAACTATTTGGGAGGTTTGGGAGAAAGTATTGCCAGAACCCTTGCTGGCAAGTATCCTGCTCCACAGGAGTTTGTTGCCACTCAAGATACGTTTGGTGAAAGCGGTACCCCTGAACAGTTAATGGAGAAGTACGGATTAAACAATAAAGCCATAGAAAAGGCCGTTTTAAGTGTGTTAAAAAGAAAGTAAACGATGCCATCCATAACGATAGGGCATCCTTTTAAAATAAACGGACACACATTATGAAAAAAACACTTCTATTGGTGGTATGCGTTTTAATCAGCGTTGCCGCATTTGCACAAAAAGGTACGGGTTTTGGTATCAGGGCGGGTCTCAATTACAGTCAGAATGGAGATTTACGCTTTGCCGATGTACAGAATGCCGTTGACGATTTGGTCACGGGATCAGATGGTAGAATCGGTTTTCATGTGGGTTTTTATGGCAAGCTCGATTTCCCAAAAATCTACTTGAAACCAGAATTGGTCTATACCCGTACAAAAAGTAACTATAGTGGTACAGCGGATTATGACGTTTCAAAAATTGACCTCCCGGTTTTGCTAGGGTATAAAATTATTGGACCATTGAGCATATTTGCGGGCCCTGCCTTTCAATACACCTTGGATAACGATTTGGACGGATTCAATATTGACGATGTAGAGAACGATTTTACGGTAGGTCTAAATATTGGTTTGGGAGTAAGTCTTGGGAAAATAGGGTTGGATGTTCGTTATGAAAGGGGGTTCTCCGAAAATGAGGCCAACCTCATCATAAACGATGTTACCAGTACCGTCGAGGGCAGGGTAGATTCCAGACCTTCGCAAATTATATTCTCGGCTTCCTTGAAATTATAAGAAAGAAAAAAGCATAAAAAAGCCCCGAATTTTTATCGGGGCTTTTTTATGCTTTTTAATCTTCAACTATCACTATCCAAATAATCGGGAATGGTATCCCCGTCGGTATCCGGAAAAGTAATATTGCCTTGATCATCAACTATAATTTCCTCACTGGTAGGTGTACCGTCCCCGTCATCATCCGCATCCAAGAAATTTACAAAAAGAACTTGTTCGGAATCACTATCCGTATTGTCATTGTATAAATAACCATCCCCATCCACATCTTCCAGTATGGAAGGAATGCCATCATTATCATGGTCAGCGTCATTGATAGTAAATAAATCGACCGCAAAAACCAATGGGCTATATTGAGGTATACCGGGTTGTATAGCATTGAAAAAACCAAGCCCCGATGGCAATATAATAAGGCCGATACCGTAATCTTCGACAGCGAACGTACCATCCCCGTTATCCACAATCTGTCCGCCGGCACTAAAATTAGGAATCCCTTCAGTAAAACCTCTTGCCCCCTGGCCCGGTCCCTGTAGTCTCCCTAGATCAAACCAAACAGGAACAGCAGTAGAGCCGTCGAAAACCTCTCCGTTCAATAAACTTCCTTCAAACCGCACAAAAGATGAATCCGCAATCGAGGGGCTCGCACCTGGTCCTTCACGGGCCTCCAAATAATAGAATTTATGCGGAACATCCTCTTCAACTTCAGTCAAAAAGAACTCACTGGAAGATCGTAAAACAATGCTAGAATCAACTTGGGCGCTCAATGGCGTCTTATCCGCATTCTCACCTGCAATGGTATCTATCCGAATTTTAAAATCAAAATCTGCTGGTGGGGAGTCAAATTCTTCGTAGTTATAAAAATGGGTTTTTAAATATTCCTGCATCTCCGCCTCGTTTTCTGGGAAAACATCGCTAAGCAATCTCGGCGGTAAAACCGTAATTCCAGAATCGTTATCATCATTAGAACATGACCAAATACCAAAAAAGATAGCAGCAGTGAGTAGAATTCTACTAATTTTCATTCAATTTTCTTTTTAAAACTCGCAAGATACAATTTTCCCCTATTTTTGTCCGAGACCTTAACAAAGATTTTAAATTGTTCATGCGTATCGATAAATACTTGTGGTGCACCCGCTATTTTAAGACCCGAAACATGGGTACGGAAGCGTGCAAAAAAGGCCATGTAAAAATAAATGGTGCGGTGGTAAAGCCCTCACGAGAAGTGTATCCTATGGATAAAATCATGGTCCGTAAAAATCAAATCAATTATGAACTTACGGTCCTGGATATTCCCGAAAGCAGAGTGGGTGCAAAATTGACAGCTATGTATAGGAAGGATACCACCCCAAAAGAAGCTTTTGAAAATGCCGAACTATTAAAACATGCCAAAGACCACTATAGAAAAAAAGGAACGGGCAGACCTACAAAAAAAGATCGTAGGGATATTGATGATTATATAGATGAAGAAATTGAATAAGGCGTACTGGGAGGATAAATATAGGTCCGATAATCTTGGATGGGACATTGGCCATATATCCCCTCCCTTAAAAGATTACATAGACCAATTGCAGGACAAGCACATAAAAATTTTGGTCCCAGGCGCGGGAAATGGACATGAAGTCAGGTATCTTTTTCAACAAGGCTTTGATACTGTTTATGTTGTGGATATTGCAAAAAAGCCCTTAACATATATAAAGGAACAACTACCGGATTTCCCCGATGAGCGTTTAATAGAAACCGACTTCTTCTCTTTTAAGGAAACTAATTTTGATCTCATTTTGGAACAGACTTTTTTTTGCGCACTTCATCCGACCTTACGTGATGCCTATACGGATAAAATGACCCATTTATTGAAAAAAGGGGGGAAACTGGTGGGATTATTCTTTAATTTTCCCCTTACCCAAGCGGGTCCACCTTTTGGTGGACGTAAGGCAGACTACAAAACGCGCTTCCAAAACCACTTTAAAATTAAACTTTTGGAAGAAGCATACAATTCCATAAAACCAAGGGCGGGTAGCGAACTGTTCTTTATCTTTGAGAAGTAAAACCATACGCATGCAGAACAAGATACTTTCCCATCAACAAATTCAGCATAAAGCGAAACGTATTGCTTATCAAATCTACGAGGCCAATGTAGATGAGTCCGAAATTGTCATAGCGGGTATTGACGGTGGTGGGCTTCTTTTCGCTAAAAAAATACAGCGAATACTAAAAAAAATTACGGAAGCCGAAGTTATATTATGTAAAGTTTCCATGGATAAGGCAAACCCTGTTGAAAGTGGGGTAAAAACTTCCATATCCCAAGACGCATATATCAATAAGTCGGTTGTTTTGGTAGATGACGTCCTTAATTCAGGTACTACCCTTATCTATGGTGTATACCATTTTTTACAAGTACCTTTAACACAATTGAAGACTGCGGTTTTGGTGAACCGTAATCACAAAAAATATCCGGTTAAGGCGGATTACAAGGGTATATCTTTGTCTACGTCCCTGCAAGAACATGTGAAAGTTGTTTTTAAAGCCAAGGATGATGCCGTTTATTTAGAGTAGGAGTTCCTTTATTTCTGCTACGATGGCCAAGGGTTCCTTTCCGTCACAATTCAATATGTGTTTTGCCTTATTATAATATGGGCTCCTTTCGAACAAGTGTTTACCAAAAAACTCGGGTAAATCATCTGTTGCAATATCCTTTATCAATGGCCTATGTTCTTTCCCTACCGAGAGTCTTTTTACCAATTCCATGATAGAGACTTTTAGGTAAACTGAGTACGGTGTATGGGCCAATATGGTATCCATATTACCACTATAACAGGGCGTACCCCCTCCCGTGGACAACACAAAATTCTTGTTTTCCCGTAAAATTTCGTTTAGGTACTCATATTCCTTTTTACGAAAGAAAATTTCACCCTTAGTTTCAAAAAGATCGGGTATCGTGGTCCCCATGGCCTTCTCTATATAGGTGTCCAAATCCAAGAACTGCAAGTTCAATTCCCTTGCCAACGATTGGCCTACGGTACTTTTACCACTTCCCATGTA
This sequence comes from Bacteroidota bacterium, assembly GCA_039815505.1. Lineage (GTDB taxonomy): Bacteria > Bacteroidota > Bacteroidia > Flavobacteriales > Flavobacteriaceae > CANLWN01. Next base: position 4,203 of record JBCBZE010000294.1, read on the forward strand.
ACCCACTAAGACTATTTTCATTCCCTATTTTTTTTTGTAAAAATGAAAGATTTTTAAAGGATATCAAAGAAAAGGTAAATTTCTCTTTGATTCGTCTTGTTAAATAAATTAATGATATTATATTTGCACCCGCTTATGCAGTTGAAAGCATTGGTGTTGGTAGATTTCCCTACCAAAACATAATGACCTGGTAGCTCAGTTGGTAGAGCATCTCCCTTTTAAGGAGAGGGTCCTGGGTTCGAGCCCCAGCCAGGTCACGATCAAGCGTAAAACCTTTGCTTTGTAAGCAGAGGTTTTTGTTTTAGAGAAATTTCAGG
>JBCBZE010000400.1:0-2603 GCA_039815505.1 Bacteroidota bacterium
AGATCGCTAAAAGAATTATTACTTTGGAATATATTTCCCTGGTAAACCTCATTATGGATAAAGAAGTAGTCAAAGAACTCATACAAGGGGATTTGAATACCGAGAACCTTCGTTCGGAATTGTCCAAAATATTGGATGAGCTCTATAGAAAAAACCTTTTTGAGGCCTACTACGAACTGGAGAAAAAACTTGGGGGAAAAGGTGCAAGTGAAAAAGCCGCTACACTTATTACGGAAAATGCTTAATTTTGATATCCAAATACCCCGATAGCTTTCGGGACAATTCCCCTTGGATGCCTCGCAAATTTCTTTACATATTTCTTGTATTATCAGTTGCTAGCTGTGGTGTCGTCAAGAAGAAAACCACCTACGGGAAAGAGCGGAAAATAACGGTAGAGGCCTCACCGGAAGACCTAAAAAAAGTTAATACCGACGTCCCAAATAGGAAAACCTTATCCACAAAGGCGGATATTATCATAAATACCGCCCTAACATTTTCCGGAGTAAGGTATAAGTTCGGCGGTACTACCAAAAAGGGGATGGACTGCTCCGGACTGCTTTTCGTATCCTTTAGGGAACATGATGTTTTGTTGCCCAGAACCTCTTACCTAATGGCGAATGAGGGCAAACGTATAAAAGTTGGTAAAGTTACCAAGGGAGACCTTTTGTTTTTTAAAACCAGTAAAAAAGGTAAACGCATAAATCATGTAGGGCTGGTCGTAGAGGTTAAGGGAGATGACATTAAATTTATTCACTCAACAAGCTCAAGAGGCGTTATAGTATCCTCGCTTAGGGAAGGGTTTTGGAACTATGCTTTTGTAAAAGCCACCAGGGTTCTCTGATATGGACTTGTTACGATTTGTACCCATTAAGTTAACCGCCTTTCTCATAGGTGGTATCCTAATAGGCCGGCAAACAGATTTTGATCCATACGTGGCCCTATCTTTTGTGGTTTTTCCGTTACTCGTTCTTGGATTTTTGTTTATCAAACAAAAAAATAGCGATTCGCTGCTGTTTGGAATATGTATGGGATTAACGACATTGAGCTTGGGAATCTTAATTTTTACCCTATCGCAACCCAAAAATCATAAGGATCATTATAAACATACAGATTTTGCAGGACAACATGTTTGGCACATCAAAGTAAGGGAAGTTCTAAAATCCAATCCTTACTCGGATAGATACGAAGTGAACATTCAAGGTTTGGACAGTCTTAAGGCTTCGGGCAAACTACTTTTAACCATTGAAAAAAACAATTCCCCCAAGAAGTTACAGGTAGATGACGAACTCATTGTTTGCTCCCAAATCGACCAAGTACGACCCCCTTTGAACCCATACCAGTTCAACTATAAAAAATACTTACAAAACTTGGGAATTTATCATCGGTTAAGGCCAAGACCAAACGAATACCACATTTTAAGTGATCGATCAAGAACCATTTACGGAACTACCGCGATCATTAGGGATAAAATTACATCAAAACTAAAAGCGGTTGGTTTTGGGAAGGAGGAGCTAAGTATTATTAGGGCTTTATTGCTAGGTCAACGTGACGACATATCTCCCAAGACCTTCGACGATTATAAAAATGCAGGGGCCATTCATATTTTGGCGCTTTCGGGATTACACATTGGGATCATCTTAATGTTGCTTCAATTTTTATTGGCCCCTTTGGAACGTTTACCCAAAGGGAAGACCGTTAAGCTCATAACCGTTGTTGCCCTATTATGGGCGTTCGCCCTAATTTCTGGTTTTTCGGCTTCCATTGTACGTGCGATCACCATGTTCTCGTTTGTAGCCTATGCCCTATATCTGAACAGACCGGCCAACACTTTTAATATTTTGGCTTTATCCATGTTTTTTATGCTACTGGTAGTAAACCCAAATTTATTGTTTCAGGTGGGTTTTCAAATGAGTTATGCTGCGGTTTTTGCGATTGTTTGGATATATCCCCTATTCCAAAAATTATGGTTTCCAAAGACATGGTTACTGCAAAAGGGTTGGCAATTGCTATCCGTGAGCTTGGCCGCCCAATTGGGGGTATTGCCTATTAGTTTATTTTATTTTCATCAATTCCCTGGATTGTTTTTTGTATCGAACCTCATCATAGTACCATTTTTAGGGGTGCTATTGGGGATGGGCATTTTGGTTATTGCCCTAGCGCTGCTAGGTTTACTTCCAAATTTTTTAGTGTTCTTTTATAATGCGTTGATCCATGGAATGAATACCGTTATCGCATGGGTTGCCCATCAGGAAGCTTTTATATTTGAAGCCATTTCGTTTGGCACACAAAAATTACTGTTCAGTTATGTCCTGATTATTTCCCTGGTATTGATATGTTCCCAGCCAACCTTCAAAAGGGTCGTTGCATTCTTACTGGGCGTCATAGGATTACAATTATGGGTTTCATACACCACGTACAAGACCTCCAAAAAAGAAACGTTTATAGTTGCCCATCAAACCCGAAATACGGTCTTATTACACCAACTAGGGAACCATCTTAATGTATTTACGACCGATTCGGTATCGGTCACTGGCATGGTGGACGATTATAATGTAGCGGAGCATATTGATCATGTGGAATACAAACCTTTACAATATACATAT
>JBCBZE010000394.1:0-2803 GCA_039815505.1 Bacteroidota bacterium
AAGGTTTGGAAGCCAGACACATGTGTTCTAAACAAATTGCTTTCCAGACCTATGTATGGACTCACGTTAATTTCTCCGGATAAGAGGGCGGGGAAAAAGGGAACCTCCCCCTTTATTTCGATAAAATTTGTTGAAATGTTGACCTATAGAAAATCTACATTTTTGTAACTCCTAGCTGGCCTCTGGTTTTTGAACATAACATAAAGATAACATGTAATTCTGACGTTCTTAATCTAGGTTAATGCATAGGTGTGAATTATTCGGTAGCTTGTCGTTCTCCTAATTCTAAACGATAACACGATTATGAAAATACAAATGACATTCTTTAGCATGTGTTTACTCTTATCCTCAAGCTGTAAAGACACTGCCAACAAGGAACTTTCCATTGCTGACGACAAAGAGGTATCCTCGGAAGCAATAACTGATAATAGGTTAATGGATGGCGCTAATGTTCTAGCCTTTGGCCCCGATAACATTCTATTTATAGGTGATAGTAAAGGCGGTAAATTATATGCCGTTCCAACCAATGCCAACGAGTTAAAAGAAGCAGTTCCCTATAACATGGAAGGCTTTGATATTGTAATGGCAAAAAAATTGAATATAGAACCCAGGGATATCATCATCGGTGATATGAAAATCCACCCTTTGAGCCAAGAAGCATATGTTTCGATAAGGTTAGGGCATCAGCCAGATGCTAAATCGGTCATAGCTGTTGTAAATCCCACTACTATGGAAATTCGCTTATTGGAAGTTATGGGCGATGGTGCCAAAAGTGTCTCTATAGCCAATGTAGCCTCATCGGATTTGATGTTTTGGAACGAAACCCCTGCGAGCACTATGAATATTACCGATATCGATTACAATAATGGTTATGTGTATGTTGCAGGACTGACCAACAGCGAGTTTGCATCTACCTTGCGCAAAATTGCCTATCCATTTACGGATGCGCAGGAAATGGTAAATAGTGTAGAAATTTATCATGCTGTCCATACGCAAAATGAAACACGAGCTCCAATACGCACCATGTTGTTCGAAGAAGTAGATGGGGAATCTACACTATTCGCAAGTTATACCTGTACACCTCTGGTGACGATTCCTACCCGTGAAATCCAAAATGGAGCCGATGTTAAAGGCAAGACCATTGCCGAACTTGGTTATGGAAATACACCCATAGATATGTTGGTGGTAACCACCCAAGGTTTCGATGGTTCAACGAGCAAAAGTTTGATAGTGACCAATAAAAACAGAGGTGGAACAATGATTCCCTTGAATTCACTTATGGCCGGCGCTAAGGGAGACGGAATGGCCGGACAACGTGCCATGTTCGCAACGGGCTTGGACGGGATTCAACAAATTCCGACCGCCAATGTAATGCAGGTAGACATTCAAAATCCTCAAATGTTGGGAATAGTACGCAGAAATATTGAAACTGGGGATATAGATTTGGTTTCAGAATTAACAGGTACATTTTTGAGACTAAGCGATTTTATTTCGGAATATGATTTTCCGGATTATCAATATCCCGAAGCTCAGGCCGGCACAAAACAATATCATGATATGGTAAAGCAAATGGAAGGTTATGCGGATTTAACTTCGCAAAAAATGGGAAGATAAAACTGTGGTTTTAGTGTTGGGTTAGGTAATGAGGTCTTGTTTCGTATGTATTTGGTTTCTAGCGATCACAGCTTGTAATGAACAAGTTGAGAAACCTTGTGTGAAGACTATTTATCCAACTTCCAAAGTGCTTCCCGAAAACTTGCTTCGGATGTATATTCAGTTTTCACAACCCATGAAAACTACGGATAATATTGAGAAAATTAAGCTGGTTGATGAATATGGGAACGAAGTGAAAAATGTATTCTTCAATAACACACAAGAACTTTGGAACAGGGAACAAACCCAACTTACCCTGATTTTAGACCCTGCCCGTGTAAAAACCGGGTTAAAAGCAAATGAGGCTTTGGGGCGCGCTTTACAACCCAACAAGAATTACACCTTGACCATCGGCGATTTGGAAAATGTTCATCATCAAAAAATGGATACTCCTTTTAAGAAGAAAATAACCATAGAAAACGCGGATGTAACAATTCCCAAAACCATAAACTGGAAGCTAACCATCCCAGAAGCAAAAAGTAAAAAAAGTTTCGTAGTAGGTTTTTCGCAAGTATTGGATTACAATTCCTTAAAACAACGACTCATTATTACGGATCATGAAAACACCCCCGTTGAGGGATTTGTTTCGATCAAAAATCAAGAGACCCAATGGAGTTTTCAACCTAAACGGTTATGGAAAGCCGGGAACTATATTTTACATGTCAATACACGTTTGGAAGATCCTTCGGGAAATAATCTAAATGGATTGTTCGACCATAAAATTGGAAGTTTAAAATACAAAAAAGAAGGTGTGATAGAAAAAATTCCATTTACCATAAAACCATAGATTATGCGCTTAAACATTTTTTTTCAACTAGTAATGGTCCTATCGGTAAGTGCGGTTTTTGTGGCATGTAAACAAAAAAAGGCAAGTGAAGACCGGACAGAAACCATAATGGAAACTCCTGAAAAAGAACCACAAACCTTAGTTTCAACAACGGAAACGTTTTTTCACGGATTTCGAGATGTCGACATATTTATAGATGGGATTAAGATCCACGCCGTCGTAGGGGGCTCCGGGGAACCGTTGTTATTGCTGCACGGTGCGCCGGAATCCCATGTGATGTGGCGTCATTTGGGACCAAAGCTTACCGCAAATTTTACCGTGGTCATACCGGATTTACGCGGTTATGGCAGAAGTGATAAGCCC
>JBCBZE010000086.1:0-11171 GCA_039815505.1 Bacteroidota bacterium
ACTATTGATACCGGCATTTCCTTTTTTGACCATATGTTGGATCAATTGGCCCGTCATGGACAAATGGACCTGGAAATAAAAGTGAAGGGAGATTTGGAAGTTGACGAACATCACACTATAGAGGATACGGCAATAGCATTGGGCGAAGTGTTCCATAAGGCGTTGGGAAATAAACTAGGTATGGAACGATACGGTTTTTGCTTACCGATGGATGATTGCTTGGCCCAGGTATCCATTGATTTTGGTGGACGTAATTGGTTGGTATGGGAAGCGGGGTTTAAGCGGGAGATGATAGGAAAAATGCCGACCGAAATGTTCCATCACTTTTTCAAATCCTTTACCGATGGCGCCAAAGCCAACTTGAATATCAAGGCCGAAGGAACCAATGAACATCATAAGATAGAGGCTATTTTCAAGGCATTTGCCAAGGCGATAAAAATGGCCATAAAACGCGATGTTGAGAAGATGGTTTTACCAAGTACAAAGGGAGTTTTATAAAGTTTATCTAATGATTTCTTTCCTTTTTTAGGAAAGATGCCCAAAGGAGAATAAAGAAATGAAAATCGTCATTATAAATTATGGTGCGGGAAACATACAGAGTATTAAATTCGCCATTCGGCGTTTGGGATATGAAGCGGTCTTGAGCGATGATACCAGTGAAATCATAAAAGCCGATAAGGTGATATTCCCTGGTGTGGGTGAAGCGAGCAGTGCAATGAACAAATTGACCCATAGTGGATTAGATACCATTATACCCCAGCTAAAACAGCCTGTACTAGGTATATGTTTGGGAATGCAATTAATGTGCAATGCTTCTGAAGAAGGTAATACAAAAGGGTTGGGGATTTTTGATGTAGATGTAATAAAATTCTCCAAAACTGTAAAAGTACCCCAGATCGGTTGGAACCAAATTTCAAACTTAAAATCGGATATGTTCAAGAATGTCCCCGAAAAAGAGCATATTTATTTGGTACATAGTTTTTATGCCCCCTTATGTGAGCATACAATTGCGGAAACGGATTATGAACTGGTATACAGCGCCGCTTTAGGAAAGGATAATTTTTTTGGGACGCAGTTCCACCCCGAAAAAAGTAGCAAGATGGGGGCAAGAATATTGAATAATTTTTTGGAACTATAATGATAGGACAGTTTTATATAGCAACGGACAAATCAAAAATGGACCTCGGATATATCCATAGTTATTTATCCAACACGTCGTATTGGGCAAAAGGAAGGAGTGTGGAAAATGTAAAGTTATCTATGGATAGCTCCCTTTGTTTCGGTGTTTTTGATCAAGGGGATAAACAAGTGGGTTTTGCCCGGTTGGTCACGGATTGGGTAGTCTTTGGTTGGATAATGGATGTCTTTATAGACGAGCACCACAGGGGAGAGGGATTGGGTAAATCGCTCATGGACCATATACTTTCCTATCCGGGTGTAAAAAACATAAATGGCATAGGATTGCGAACAAATGATGCCCATGAACTTTATAAAAAGTTTGGTTTTGCTGAAATTGAGGATGCAGAAACATGGATGCTGAAAAGAAATAGTTAGATAAGAAAGGTTAAAATTTTTAAGTAATTAGTATTGAGTAAAGAGAAAAAAGTGAATAAATACAAGGACTTAAAAATTTGGGATAAAGCTATGGAACTTGTAGAATTGGTTTATAAATTGGTAAAAGAGTTACCTGAAGATGAAAAATTTGGTCTAACATCGCAAATAAAAAGATGTAGCATTTCTATTTCTTCAAATATTGCGGAAGGAGCGGGTAGGAATTCAAAAAAGGAGTTTATTCATTTTCTTAGCATAGCTAATGGTTCAACCTTAGAACTTGAAACACAATTACTTCTTACCACTAGTTTACATTTTGTAAAGGAAGAAAAGGTACAATCACTTTTGATTTTGACCAATGGGATAAAGAAGATGAATGATGCGCTGCGGAAAAGTATTGGTTTTGCTTAGTACGGATTACTCTATACTTAATACAAATAGAATATGAGAATAATACCGGCAATAGATATCATAGAAGGAAAATGTGTGCGCCTTTCCAAAGGGGACTATGACACAAAAAAGATATACAATGAAAATCCGTTGGAAGTTGCCAAACAATTTCAGGACCATGGTATAGAATACCTGCATTTAGTGGATTTGGATGGGGCAAAATCCAAGCATATCGTAAACCATAAAATACTGGAACAAATTGCAACAGGTACTAATTTGAAGATCGATTTTGGCGGGGGATTAAAAACGGATGAAGATCTTCATATTGCCTTCGAAAGCGGTGCCCAACAAATTACCGGTGGTAGTATTGCCGTAAAGGACAAACGGACATTTACGAATTGGTTAAAAACCTATGGATCGGACAAAGTTATTTTAGGAGCGGATGCCCATAATGGAAGAGTAGCTGTTTCCGGTTGGTTAGAGGAATCCAATGAAGAATTGATTCCGTTCATTAAAGCGTATAAAAATAAAGGGGCGAAATTTGTGATATGCACCGATATTGGCAAAGATGGCATGTTGGAGGGTCCCTCATTTAAACTCTATAGTGAAATATTGACAGCTACCGCCCAAATAGAGACTTCGGTGGGCCCAAGTGGTGTGGAAGATAAGGAGGTTCCCGGCATAAAACTGATCGCCAGTGGTGGAATATCCCATTTTGATGAACTGCCACGCCTCGCGGAAATGGGTTGCGAGGGAACCATAATCGGTAAAGCCATCTATGAAAATAGAATTAGTTTAAAGCAATTGGAAAATTTTATGCTTAACCAATAGAAATGGAAGATAAATTAGTGAAAGAATTTGTAGCCCAAGCCATCTATAGAATGGATGAGAGCACGCGTATGATAGGCATTGCCTTTGACCAATTGTCCGAAAAAGATATTTGGTTAAAACCCAATGAAGCTTCCAATAGTGTAGGGAACCTGGTATTACATCTTTGCGGAAACATTACCCAGTATGGTATTGCCTCTTTGGGAGGCACAAAAGATTTTAGAGAGCGGGAAAAGGAATTTTTAACCAATGGTGGAGAGACCAAGGCCGAGTTATGGGACAAATTGGTAGAAACCGTTGGGAAGTCCAAGCGTATTTTAAATACCATTTCTTCCGAAGAACTATTGAGATCAAGGGAGGTGCAGGGCTTTTCCTTTTCAGGAATTGGAGTGGTCTTGCATGTAGTGGAACATTATTCCTACCATACCGGACAAATAGCGTATTGGACCAAAATCATAAAGAATAAGGATTTGGGTTTTTATGAGGGAATTGATTTGGAAGTTAAAAATAAATGAGATACGAAGTACAAAATACGAAACACAAAACATTTATAATAGAATATATTTTTAACCTTGTATTTTAATTTATGCTTACAAGACGTATTATACCCTGTTTGGATATTAAAAACGGAAGAACCGTAAAAGGAGTCAATTTTGTGGATTTACGGGATGCAGGAGACCCCGTGGAACTGGCATCCATTTATGCGGATACCGGTGCGGACGAGTTGGTTTTTTTGGATATATCGGCAACGGAGGAGCGCCGAAAAACCCTGGCCGATTTGGTGCTTAGAGTTGCTGAAAAAGTAAACATTCCCTTTACCGTGGGTGGTGGTATTTCGTCCGTGGAAGATGTGGATATTTTGCTACAAAACGGGGCCGATAAAGTGTCCATTAATTCCTCGGCGGTCAAGAATCCACAACTGATCAATGATCTGGTGGCAAAATTTGGTTCCCAGTGTATTGTGGTGGCTATAGATGCCAAGCAAATTGATGGGGAATGGATGGTGCACTTGGTTGGGGGCAAAGTACCAACAGAACTTAATCTATTTCATTGGGCCAAGGAAGTAGAACGGCGTGGGGCGGGGGAGATCCTTTTTACCTCTATGAATCATGATGGTACCAAGAACGGTTTTGCCAACAAAGCCTTGGCACGTTTATCGACTGAATTGAACATTCCCATTATTGCTTCCGGTGGTGCCGGTAATGTGCGGCATTTTGTGGATGCTTTTAGGGAAGGAAAAGCAGATGCAGCTCTGGCCGCGAGCATATTTCATTTTAAGGAAGTGGACATACCGGAGCTAAAAAAAGAATTAAGGGAAAATGATATCCCAATACGAATATAGTTAACTATCCCATGAGGCATAGTCGAGATATTTTTATTTTAAAAATCTTGATTTTTTCGAAGGTGCCAAAGGTGATTTAAGATTTTATAATGAAGATAGATTTCAATAAAAATAAAGACGGATTGATTCCGGCAATCATTCAGGATGCAACCACCAAAAACGTGTTGATGCTGGGCTATATGAACGCGGATGCGCTGAAAAAGACCCAAGAGTCTAAAAAAGTCACATTCTATAGTCGTAGCAAGCAACGTTTGTGGACCAAAGGCGAGGAGAGTGGTAATTTTTTAGAACTGGTGTCCGTAACAAACGACTGTGATCACGATACGTTATTGGTATCCGTTAATCCTGTAGGACCCACCTGTCATACAGGGAGCGATACGTGTTGGAACCAAGAGAACAAGTCACATTTTGGGTTTATATCCCAGTTAGAGGAGGTCATTGCCGATAGAAAAAGAAGCCAGACAGATTCAGGGAGTTATGTGAGTTCACTTTTTAAAAAAGGAATGAATAAGATAGCCCAAAAAGTGGGGGAAGAAGCCGTTGAGGTTGTCATAGAGGCAAAAGATAATAACGATGCACTTTTTTTGAATGAAAGTGCCGACCTATTGTTCCACTATTTAATTCTTTTACAGGCCAAGGGATTTACATTACAGGACATTGAAACAGTTTTGAAAGAACGCCATAAATAGTACATGTCGTCATTAGCCGGTCACCGGTAAACCAGTTGGGGGAACGGTTATCTTTGACATACTTCAAATGTTAGGCCCCAATTTACCACCAGACCACAAAACACTTCTCAAATTGGTTCGCTGATTTTTTTATCCATACCATAGGTGCATTTTCTTTTAGCATCCGTAGGTTGATTTCAATCAGCATATCAAAATGGGATTGCCAATTTACATGATCATGCGGCCGTATGACCCATTCGGACTTAGAGGGAACATAAAATTGATATTCTTGAAAGGCTTGTGAATTAAAATCATCAAACCGCAGCCAGAAACCTATTATACACGCTTTGTTCAAAGGGCGGATGTTAATGTTGGTCTCTTTAAAAGGGATAAATAATTGCGCTTTGTAACAAGCTTCATGCGTTACCTCCAAATGGGATATGGAATGATTTTTTAATATATCAATACCTTCTTCCGAGTGCAGAAGTTGAAATTGCTGATTTTTTATTTTTTCCATTTTGGTAAAGAACATATCCTTTTTGTTCGGCCCCATAAGTCGATGAATAGGTTCCGATATATGGGTGTTGATAATATAGAATTTATAGGTGAGCTCAACGTGTACTATTTGATTCCTCCGTACATCTTTTAAAACAAAATCGATTTCACCTAGGGTTTGGTTCCCCGCCCTTACGGGAATATTATGCAATACAACCCTATAGTTGATATCATGTGTTATAAACTGTTTAAAAACATGCTCCATTTGATGTCCCAAACGTATATTATTTGGAAAGGGCCGTGGAACAAAGTCGTTTAGGTCAATTTCCGGGAACTCAAATTGTGTTATACCAAATTGTTCTTTAGTCCATAGGGGAGGGGTGTTTAAGAAACCAACATATTGTTTTTTGACCATATCACACGAAAATAATGCAAAGCGTTAAGTTTTCATTAAAACACTCTGGCGTTCTACGAAATGTTTTATTTTTATACTATGGCTATGAATATTAGAAAAGGGTTTCGTTTCTCTTCTTACGAAGCACCTGATCAAACCCCTTTTGAAAAACTTTTTGAAATATTTCAAGAACTTATAACGCACACATCGGGCGATGTGGACGAAGCTTTGGATTGGTTACGGGAATTGGATAAGGAATACGAGCTTACCGATGATGAGTATACCATAGATGATTTTATTGAGGATTTAAAGGAAAAGGGTTACTTACGAGAAGAGTTTGAAGACGGTGGAGGCGAAGGTGAAGGTGGGGAAGGCGATGGAGGTGGATTATCGATTACGGCAAAAATGGAGCGCATAATCCGCCAGAGGGCTTTGGATCAAATTTTTGGAAAATTAAAACGAAGCGGCTCGGGTAACCACAAAACTGGAAAATCCGGTCAAGGTGACGAACATACTGGTGAATTTCGAGAATACCGCTATGGTGATGGATTGGAACACATTTCCATGACCGAAAGCCTTAAAAACGCCCAGATCAATCATGGATTGGACAGTTTTTCATTGAATGAAGATGACCTTGTCGTGGAAGACACCCAACATAAGGCACAGATGAGTACCGTACTTATGATCGATATAAGCCATAGTATGATATTGTACGGCGAAGACCGTATTACCCCTGCAAAAAAAGTAGCCATGGCGTTGGCCGAACTGATTACTACGAGATATCCCAAAGACACTTTGGATATATTGGTGTTCGGTAATGATGCCTGGCCCATCCCCATAAAGGATTTACCTTATTTAAAGGTGGGACCCTATCATACCAATACCGTCGCCGGTTTGCAATTGGCCATGGATATGTTGCGTAGAAAACGAAATACCAATAAACAAATTTTTATGATTACCGATGGAAAGCCAAGTTGTTTACGGCTTCCTGACGGAACCTACTACAAAAACAGTGTTGGCTTGGACGATTATATTGTAGAGAAGTGCTACAATATGGCCAGACAGGCCAGAAAACTGCATATCCCAATTACCACCTTTATGATTGCCCAAGATTCGTATTTAATGCAATTTGTTCGGCATTTCACGGAAGCTAATAAGGGCAAGGCGTTTTTTACGGGATTAAAAGGTCTGGGGGAGATGATTTTTGAAGATTATGAACAGAACAGACGAAAACGATTAAAAGGATAATCACTGGATATTAAGTTTCCCTAAAGGGGATATATAGAGATAAAAAATATGAAATTGGACCATAAAGAAATCAACACACTCGGCGAACTTAAAAAAGCGGCGTATAAAACCAAAGGCATTAAAGATGAACTTAGGGACAATCTAAGGGAGAAAATAAAAAAAGGGGAAACCACTTTCCCGGAAGTCTGGGGATTCGAAAACTCGGTTATCCCAGAACTGGAACGTGCCATATTATCCAGACACAATATAAACCTATTGGGACTCAGGGGGCAGGCAAAAACCAGGTTGGCTCGTTTAATGGTAGAACTGTTGGATGATTGGATACCCATTATTACCGGTTCCGAAATCAATGATGACCCGCTACGGCCGATGTCAAGATACGCACTTGAACTTATAAAGGAAAAAGGCGATGATACACCTATTTCCTGGTTACATAAAGACGACCGTTTTTATGAAAAATTGGCTACTCCAGATGTTACCGTAGCAGACCTTATAGGCGATGTTGATCCCATAAAGGCCGCCAATCTAAAGCTTTCGTACGCCGATGATAGGGTTATTCATTTTGGAATGATTCCCCGTGCCAATCGTTGTATTTTTGTTATTAACGAACTACCCGATTTACAAGCACGTATTCAGGTGTCCCTGTTCAATATCCTGCAGGAAGGTGATATACAGATAAGAGGTTTCAAACTTCGATTGCCGTTAGATTTACAATTTGTATTTACGGCCAATCCGGAGGATTATACCAATAGAGGAAGTATTGTAACCCCCTTAAAGGATAGAATAGGTTCCCAAATCCTAACACATTATCCCGAAAATATAGCAACGGCCCGTAAAATTACCGAACAAGAGGCCCAGTTGGACGACCGACAGGCCAACTCCGTTTATGTACCCGATATAGCCAAGGATGTATTGGAACAAATCAGTTTTGAAGCCCGTAAGAGCGAATATGTAGACGCTAAAAGCGGTGTAAGTGCACGCACAAGTATCTCCGCCTTTGAAAATCTGTTAAGTACCGCCGAACGAAGATGTCTTATAAATGGGACCGAATCTACAATGGTCCGTTTAAGTGATTTTATTGGTGTAATCCCGGCGATAACGGGAAAAATAGAACTTGTGTATGAAGGAGAACAGGAAGGGGCCGATGGGGTAGCGGCCATTTTGATAGATGATGCCGTTAAGTCTTTATTCCCCATTTATTTTCCTAAAATTGACAAATTGGAGCGCAAGGATACTGAAACTCCATATGACGAACTGATCAATTGGTTTTTTAACAGTGATGGTTTTGAATTGCTCGATGAAGCTTCGGATAAGGAGTATCAAAAACAATTGGAGCGAATTCCACCTTTGAACAACTTGATAAAAACGTATCAACCCAATATTGATAATGCGGACAGTTATTTTATGAAAGAACTGTTGTTATGGGGTTTGGTATCGCATAAAAAATTAAGTAAACACAGATTTACGGAAGGTTATCAGTTTAAGGACCTCTATGGCAGTTTTATCAGCGAATTGTAATAGGGGTGCGGTCAAACACCGTAAGCTGGAAGGTGAAAGATAAAAGAACTACCTTCCTTAGGCTTGCTTAAGACGGTTATCGTAGTATCGTGTAGATCCATTATTTTTTTCACAATGGCCAACCCAAGACCAGAACCTTGGGTTTTGGTGTTGTGCTCTACCTGTTTGTAACGATCAAAGATGAACGGTAGTTCACCTACTGGAATTCCAGTACCTGTATCGGTAATGTTTATTTCTACATTATCATTGCTTCGTTTCAGGGAAAGAGAGACAGTACCCTTGTTTTCTGTATATTTTATGGCATTCTCTATTAAATTTTGTAATGCGCGCTCCACTAAGCTTACATCGGCGAATACCATACAATTCTCCTCCGGGTTTCTTAACTGGAGTGTTATTTGTTTTTGGTCGGCAAGTACTTTAAATTTTGCAATGAGATCATGTGATAGTTCGGTAATGGAAAAAGGCTCCTTTATAGGCGTTACTTGTTCGGCCTCCAATTTTGAATACTCGAACAGTTGATTGATAAGTTTAGAGAGTTTGTCCACATTATCGTTCGTAATCTGTAAATACTCATCTTTCTCTGCATTGGAAAGTGAGTCTTTTTTCATTTGCATGGTCTCGACATAACCCTTTAAAATGGCCAATGGCGTTCGAATATCGTGGGATACATTGGCAATAAGTTCCCTCCGTAGTAAATCTACGGATTTCATTTTATCAATATTGCCCACAATAGTATCGGCCATATCATTAAAAGAATGGGCAAATACCTCTATATCCGATTTTTCAGGGTTTTCTATCCTTGCATCTAGGTCACCTTCTTGAAATTTTCGAATCGTATGTGTGATCAACCGGAGGTTTTTTGTAAGAAACCATATGCTTAACATACCAATAATAGCTGCAAAAACCATCGTTAGGGCGGTAAATCCAACACCCAGTTTCATAAAGTATTGCCCCAATAGATCATCGCTGATAACTTGAAACTGTTTTCCGGCTAAAATAATATAGATATACCCTTCTCTTCCATCAACATTGAACTCCGCGGCAGAAAATATTTTTTCCTTGCCCGGGTTTCTAGGATCATCACCCAGTACATATGATTTTCCTTTACTATTGATAAAAGATCGTATAGGGGCCAATCTCACCTTTTTTATGGGTGCATTTTCGCTATGGTCCAGTACCACGGAATACAATATTTCACCGGTTTTATCCAGTAAATAGACCTCAATGCTTCTATTCACCGCCATCATGTCGTGCATCACTCCCCCGAACAATGCCTTATTGACACTGCCATCTTCCATAAAAGGGGATGCTTCCTGAAATTTTTCTTCTATTAAATGATTGGCCACATCCGCATTTACCCTTTGAGCGGTTGCCTGATTATATTTATTGGCAAAATAACCCGTAATGAATATATATGAGGCCCCCATGAGCACCACAAGCAATACGAAGGCGGCCCACAGTTTTTTGACCAGTCTTGGGGTTAAGGTTTTTTCAGTTTTGCTCATAGGCCAATATCTTCGTTAAATTTGTATCCTACGCCCCATGTGGTAAGTATGTAAATAGGGTTGGCCATGTCCGATTCTATTTTGGCCCTTAAGCGATTGATATGGGAATTTACGGTATGTTCGTATCCTTCAAAATTATAGCCCCATATGATATTTAAGAGCTCCGTCCTGGAATAGTTTCTTCCTGGATTAGAGGCCATAAGCACCAATAACTCAAATTCTTTAGGGGAAAGTTCTATTCGCTTTTTATCCAATAACACCTTTCTTTTATCAATATCTATATACAGATTTTCAAAAGATAGAATAGAGGAGTTGCTTTCCGCGGTGTTTTGGGTACCTACCCTACGCATAATCGCCTTAATTCTGGCAAGAAGCTCACGGATACTAAATGGTTTGGTAATATAATCATCTGCCCCTATTTCCAGTCCAAGGACACGATCGATCTCTTCGGATTTGGCCGTAAGCATAATGACCGGGGTATTTTTAGTGCCACGCAGCTTTTTACATACTTCAATACCATCCATAGTGGGGAGGGTAAGATCTAAGAGCACTAAATCATAGTCCTTTTCCAAGGCCATTTGAAGGCCTTTTTCACCATCCATAGCGGAGGATGTACTATATGTGGCATCTGTTAAATGTATATCTAACAATTTAACAATTTCAGGATCATCCTCTATGATAAGAATTTGTTTCATACTTGTATTTGGCGAAAGAAGTTAAAAGATATCACAAAAATGTCACATGAATATAAAAAAATGACGATGCTGAATTGTCAATTTCCAAATAATAATGCTTTTCATAAGGCATTGACACGAGTTTTTCCATAGTTATCACAGAGTCATTGCAAAAACATCACAGAAGTTTATGCTTTTGTGACCGCCCTGTTACATAATATAAGTTGATTTGTTAAAGAACCTATAAAAAACACTAGAATCATGGAGAGAAAATTACTTCGTTACAAAAATGTGATATTTAAATACATTAACACTGAGTATCTGTCGCGGATGCTTATAGTAATCATAATATTGTATGGGCAAGGGCTGCTTGCCGATCCCATTCCTGTTTCTATAATGGATCAAGAACCCATAGATGGAGGTACGCTCTCCGAGGACCCTTTCTTCTTCTGTGTCGGCGATGGGGAGGCCGACCGGGTCTCCTTGGTGAGCGTGGAGGGCAACAGCGGCCCCAACTCCCAGTGGGTGGTGACGGACGATCTGGGCAACATCTTGGGG
>JBCBZE010000379.1:0-2997 GCA_039815505.1 Bacteroidota bacterium
AGGAGTGGCTCAGACTTGGACCCCGGACGCCTTTGTGGAGACTACGGTGGCCGAGTTAAGGCGAAAAATCGGAAACGATAAAGTAATCCTGGGCTTATCCGGAGGGGTGGATTCTTCGGTGGCGGCAGTACTGTTACATAAAGCTATTGGTGAAAACTTACATTGTATTTTTGTAAACAACGGATTGCTTCGTAAAAACGAGTTTGATGATGTATTGGATCAATATGAACATATGGGTCTGAATGTCAAGGGGGTAGATGCTTCGGCACGCTTTTTGGATAATTTGTCCGGGGAAAGTGATCCGGAGAAGAAACGTAAGATTATAGGAAGGGTTTTTATAGAGGTTTTTGATGACGAGGCCCACAAGGTCGAAGATGCCAAATGGTTGGCGCAAGGTACCATTTATCCAGATGTGATCGAGTCCGTTTCCGTGACCGGAGGTCCTTCTGCCACCATAAAAAGTCATCATAATGTTGGCGGATTACCGGATTTTATGAAATTGAAAGTGGTGGAACCCTTAAAAATGTTGTTCAAAGATGAGGTGCGAAGGGTAGGTAAAAGCATGGAAATCAACACAAGTATTTTGGGAAGACACCCCTTTCCGGGACCGGGATTGGCCATACGTATCTTAGGGGATATTACCGCTGAGAAAGTGACCATTTTACAGGAGGTCGACGCCGTTTTCATCAATGGACTAAAGGAATGGGGGCTTTACGATAAAGTCTGGCAGGCCGGCGCCATGCTTTTGCCCGTAAATAGTGTGGGTGTTATGGGGGACGAACGCACCTACGAAAAATGTGTGGCTTTACGCGCCGTAGAGAGCACGGATGGTATGACGGCAGATTGGGTAAACCTACCATATGAGTTTTTGCAGAAAACATCCAATGAGATAATAAACAAAGTAAAGGGGGTAAATAGGGTTGTATATGATATCAGTTCTAAACCACCTGCAACTATAGAATGGGAATAAAAATGAACAGTATGTATATGAAATTTATGCTTACCACCTTTGTACTGTTGCTTTTTAGCTTTAATGCACTGGCGCAACAATTTACCACGCATGCGGTGAAAAAAGGGGAGACCTTGACCAGTATTGCCAAGCAATACAAAGTAACTCCGTTTAACATCCTTAAGTTCAATAAAGAGATTCAACAGGGTGACGTACTAAAACCGAGCACTATTTTGGTGATTCCCATAAATACGGAAAGTACGGGTACGTCGACCAAAACGCTCGGGGAAAAAGCTCCGTTACAAGAGGAACCTATTGGATTTACCACGCATAAGGTCAGAAAAAAAGAAACCATGTACGGTATCTCCAAACGTTATCATATTACGGAGGAGGATATCAAAAGATATAATAGGGAGCTATATTCGATACAGTTGAAAAAGGGAATGAGATTAAAGATTCCCAAATACAAGAGGATAAAACCAACCGAGGTATTGATCGATTCCCTGAATTTTGAAACATATACCGTAAAACCTAAAGAGACCCGTTGGAGTATAGCCCATAAATTTGGTATTACCATAGATAGTATGTTGGTGTTAAACCCACAACTGTCCAAAACATCCACTTACCTTGCAGAAGGGCAAGAACTAAGGCTGCCCAAACCCGCGGGAAGTAGTGTTGAGAATCAAACGGTGGATTTGTTTACCTCCTACACCGTACCTCCAAAACAAACACTCTACAGTTTAGGGAGGGAATTTGGCGTAAGCTCGCAGGAAATCGTAAGACTGAACCCGGAAATTATGGAACGTGGCGGACTAAAGGAAGGCATGGTGATCCGGCTTCCCGGTAAAAAAACAAATACGGGCGAGGTCAACACGGATAATTATATTTTTTATGAGGTAAAGCCCAAGCAAACCGTGTTTTCATTAACCAGAAACCTAGGTATTGGTTATCGGGAACTTGTGGACTTGAATCCGGACCTGGCAGATGGCTTAAAGGCAGGAATGGTATTAAAGTTACCTAAGGAAAAGGAAAGTGAATTTGAGGTGAAGAATGCATTGATATTGGATAAAATCAATCTTTTGGATAGTATAAACATCCAAAATAGGCCCAAGCTGGTCTTTATGTTACCTTTTCGTCTGGATAGATTAAATCTTAACGATACGGAAAGTACCGTAAAAAGTATAGAGAAAAGAAACGATATTAAATATAGTTTAGGGCTGTATTCCGGAGCTTTGGTCGCTTTGGATTCCATTAATAAACTGGGTATATCAGTGGATGTGAAGACCTATGATAACCAATTGAATTTGGATAGGACCAAGGAGATCCTGGCGCAAGAGAATTTAAGTGGTACAAGTGCTATCATTGGACCATTGGATCCTAATTCACTAAAAGAGGCTGCGGTACAAGCAGCAAATTATCAAGTTCCGGTCATCGCTCCCATTGCCTCGAACAGCGACATTAGTTTAAACAATGTCTTTTTTTCCATTCCCACCGATGAGGTGCTTCGGGAAAGAATGCTTTCTTACGTAAGCGAAGCCCGTGTTGAAGAAAATATTATCATCATCGCGGATAAAAAACATGAGACGGTGGAAAATATCATTTTGGAAAAATTCCCCACTGCTCGTATGGTAGATCTAAAAGAAGAAAAAAAGAACATTGCCATAGATTTGGACCGATTTACGGCCTTATTGTCCGAAAAAAACGAGAATTGGATTTTCGTGGAAACGGATAATTATAAAATTGTTTCCAGTGTGAGTTCTATTTTGAATTCTTCCATTACGGAAAAAATTAAAATAAAGATGTTTACGACAAACAGGAACAAGGCCTTTGAGAACGATGTAATTTCCGGCACGCACCTTTCCAATCTTAATTTTTGTTATCCATCTGTTTATAAGGAAATCGGAAACGATAGTTTTGCAAGGCAGTATCGTAAAAGATTTGGCTCAAAACCAGATAGATATGCTATTCGTGGATTTGACCTTACCTATGACCTCTTGTTAAAATTAGCGTACAAGAACGATCTTTTTGAGGCCTCAAAATTTATTGGC
>JBCBZE010000382.1:0-2954 GCA_039815505.1 Bacteroidota bacterium
ACCGATTTTAATCCAGCATTGGGAAACAAATTAGGGCAGGCCTTGTGGGATTTCTACATGTACCAGATGCACGGTCTTAGAAAAGTGCACGCAGACCCCCATCCTGGAAACTTTTTGGTGAGTGAAAAAGAAACACTTATCGCTATAGATTTTGGATGTATCAAGGAGGTTCCCGATGAGTTCTATTTCCCCTACTTTGAGTTGGCGAAAAGAGAGAATATAGAAAATGATGTCATTTTCATGGAGAAGTTATATGAATTGGAAATACTGAACCCGACCGATTCCCCTGAAGAATTGAAGTTTTTTAAAGCGCTCTTCAAGGAAATGCTGACCCTCTTTACCTCGCCCTTTAATGAAGAGAAGTTTAATTTTGGTTCGGACGATTTTTGGACAAGAATAGCCGATCTAAGTGAACGGTATTCCAAGGACGATCAGATACGAAAAATGAATGGAAATAGAGGCTCAAAGCATTTTCTCTACATCAACAGAACATTCTTTGGTTTGTATAATCTGCTACATGATTTAAAGGCAAATGTCACTGTAAACAGCTTTAGGAAATATGTGTCTTAAACCATTGTTTCGTTGAAGATACATCTATTATTTTTTGCCTATATTAGTTTTAGCAAAACCAACTTTTAACGAATTTCCAAAAAGCATGTACAATTCAAAAATAAGAGGATTAGGCTATTATGTGCCTGAAAATGTCGTTACCAATGATGATTTGTCCAAAGTCATGGAAACAACGGATGAGTGGATTCAGGAGCGCACAGGTATCAAGGAACGAAGACATGTGATAAAGGGAGATGGTGATACTACGACCACAATGGGCGTCAAGGCGGCCAAAATTGCCATTGAACGTGCCGGTATTGATAAAGATGATATTGACTTTATCATTTTTGCCACTTTGAGTCCCGATTATTATTTTCCTGGCCCAGGGGTTCTTGTTCAGCGCGACCTCGGAATCAAAACCGTGGGCGCCTTGGATGTAAGAAACCAATGTTCTGGCTTTGTTTATGGGATATCCGTTGCGGATCAATATATTAAGAGCGGCATGTACAAGAACATTCTGGTCATTGGCTCGGAACTACATTCACATGGATTGGACATGACCACTAGGGGGCGAGGGGTTTCCGTTATTTTTGGAGATGGTGCCGGTGCCGCGGTTTTAACCAGGGAGGACAACTCCTCCAAGGGGATTCTTTCAACCCACCTACATTCCGAAGGGCAGCATGCAGAGGAACTCTCGCTGATAGCTCCTGGGATGGGCAAACGATGGGTAAATGATATTATTGCGGATAATGACCCCGAGGACGAATCTTATTTTCCATATATGAACGGCCAGTTCGTATTTAAAAACGCTGTAGTCCGTTTTAGCGAGGTAATCATGGAAGGTTTGCAGGCCAATGGTCTAACTCCTTCCGATATTCATATGTTGATACCACATCAGGCCAATCTCAGAATCTCCCAATTTGTGCAGAAGAAGTTTGGTTTAGGTGATGATCAAGTATATAACAATATCATGAACTATGGAAATACCACCGCTGCTTCTATCCCTATAGCCTTAACGGAAGCCTGGGAACAAAAAAGAATTAAAACAGGGGATTTAGTCGTGCTGGCCGCTTTTGGTAGTGGTTTTACTTGGGGCAGTGCCATAATTAGATGGTAACGTAAATACTTCTTTGGATATGGGAAAGCGTTTAGAAAAATTAACTCCCGCCTTAATCGAATTTATTGCCGATCAGAAATTATTTTTTGTAGCGACAGCTATGAAAGATGGCCGTGTAAATTTATCCCCAAAAGGGATGGATTCGTTCAGGGTTATGGATAAAAATAGGGTACTTTGGCTTAATCTTACGGGCAGTGGTAATGAGACCGCCACCCATTTACAATATAATGATCGTATGACCATTATGTTTTGTGCTTTTGAGGGAAATCCTATGATACTTCGGTTATACGGCTTTGCAAAAGTGTACCATCAAAGAAATAAGGAATGGACGGAGCATATTCATTTATTTCCCGAAATGGCCGGGAGTAGGCAAATAGTAGATGTTGAAATTGATCTGGTACAAATTTCATGTGGTATGGGCATTCCCTTTATGGATTATACAGGCCAACGGGAAGACCTTAACAACTGGGCGCAAAAGCAGGGAAGCGATAAGCTCATGGATTATATGAAGAAAAAAAATACCGTAAGCCTGGATGGGCACCCGACCGGAATCTTGGAATGAACCATGGATTCTTTGAAATTACAAACCCCGACCTTAAGATCGGGGTTTTATATTGATAAGTTGTCAGGGATAACCAACCAACTCCCTTGCAACAACCTATCAATTTTTTATAATTCGTACAGTGGGAATTTCTTTTCATATCCCCATACATGATCAGTATATAGTAGACGCTAAAAATGTGCATATGTTACCGTTTAGGGAGCTTTTAACAGACTTTAACGCCAGGGGGGGCTTATGGTCCTGGCTATGATAGGATATCTTTATCGGAAGGGACATAAACACAAAACCCAGGGCGCAAACCCTGGGTTTCTTTCATTGATAAGCTATACTAAACACTAACCATTAACTATAAAAATATAGCAATATCAACGACTTATTTTTACAATTTAACAATAGACGCTTTTTTTTTATATTCGTTACCGCTCTTAACACAGTTTAACATCTAAATTAACAAATGCAAAAAACCCTTGTTTTTGGGGCTTCCCTAAAACCGCATCGTTATAGTCATATAGCAGTAAAGCGACTATTGGACCATGGCATGGAAACGGAAGCTTTTGGTTTAAGGGAAGGGAAGATTGCCAGTGTACAAATTAAGACTAATTTAGAGGATTTTCAAAATATCGATACCATTACTTTATACATTAATCCTCAAAGACAGGCAGAATATTACAATGCCATTATAAGCTTACGACCCAAAAGGGTAATTTTTAATCCGGGGACAGAAAA
>JBCBZE010000021.1:0-20884 GCA_039815505.1 Bacteroidota bacterium
ACATTTATGGATAGCCAACGTACAGGCGCAACGAATGTGTATGAGCGGTATATCTTTCGTAGGCTCGGACATTGGCGGCTTTGCCGAACAACCCAATGGGGAACTTTTTGCCAGATGGATTCAAATGGGCATATTTCACCCATTCTGTAGGGTGCATTCCAGTGGGGATCACGGAGATCAAGAACCTTGGTCCTTTGACTCTGATGTTACCGATATAGTAAGAAAATATGTAGAACTTAGATATCAATTATTACCTTATTTATACACGGCGTTTAGAAGGTACATCACGGATAGGGTCCCTATGCTACAATCCATGGTATATTACGATCAAGAGGATACGCAGACCCATTTTAGGACCGATGAGTTCCTTTGTGGGCAACATATTTTGGTTTGTCCGGTACAAGAACCAAATGCCCAAGGCAGAAGAATGTACATACCTAGGGGAAAATGGTATAACTTTTGGACAGAAGAAGTTGTGGAAGGCGGAAAAGAACGTTGGGTAGTGGCCGATATAGATAAAATTCCCCTGTTTATAAAGGAGGGTGCCATGATTCCAAAATATCCTGTTCAACAATACGTAGGGGAAAAGGAAATAAAGGAACTGACGTTAGACGTATATTTTAAGGAAGGTTCTGAAAACTCGACCGTTTATGAAGATGCCCAGGATGGGTACGATTATAAGAAAGGACGCTATAGTCTTCGAAATTTTAAACTGAACGGAAAAAAGAACGAACTCATCATACAACAGTTTAAGAATGGTACCTTTATAACACCTTATGATACCTTTAAATTGAAATTACATGGTTTGCCCTTTAAGATAGATTGCATTGAGCTAGATAACGAAACGGTATCCTTTAAGGATGTTAAGCTCAATGGCAATAACATAATAGAGGTGAGCAAGGATTTTACGGAATTACATATTATTGGAAAGTAAAATTTTGTAATTTACGATTACTAAACATTAACATCATGAGAAAAATTGTTTTAATAACCATTATATTTTTGGGGGTAGCGGCCTGTAAAACAAATCCGTTTACCGGTCAAAAAACATTGAACTTTTATCCAAATAGCCAAATATTCCCTACGGCATTTGCGCAGTACGACCAATTTCTGGGAGAAAATAAAGTAGTCAAGGGAACCTCCGATGCCCAAATGATCACCAAAGTAGGCCAGCGCATATCCAGCGCCGCAGAGCGTTGGCTAACCGCCAATGGTTATCCAGGTTATTTAAAGGACTATCAATGGGAGTATAATTTAGTGCAGGATGAAACCGTGAATGCATGGTGTATGCCCGGAGGTAAAATAGTTTTCTACACAGGAATTTTGCCTATTACTCAGACAGAAAGAGGGGTTGCAGTGGTTATGGGCCATGAAGTTGCACATGCCTTGGCAGATCATGGGGCACAACGTATGAGCGCCGGGATGTTACAACAATTAGGGGCCGTTGCCGGTAATGTGGCCATACAGGACCCTGAAAAGAGAAATACCTTCAATCAAGCCTATGGCATTGGTTCATCGGTGGGTATAATGCTTCCCTTTAGCAGGAGTCATGAGACAGAGGCCGATAAGATAGGTTTGCAAATAATGGCCATCGCCGGTTACAATCCAGATGAGGCGGCCGAACTTTGGAAACGAATGAAAGCCAATAGCGGGGGACAGGCCCCTCCGGAATTTTTGAGTACACACCCATCCAACGATACCCGGATAAACAATTTGACCGTTTGGGCTCCCGAAGCTAAACAAGAGGCGGCAAAATTTGGTGTCACTTCATTTAGATAGTTAGAATGAGTTCAATATTAAACAACAACAAAAGCTGTTCATTATAGAGCAGCTTTTATTTTTTGACCTATTATGGAAAGAGCGATAGCGGTAAAAGGGAGTAAAAAGTTATTGAATGCCTGGGCCTTTTATGATTGGGCCAATTCAGTCTACAGTTTGGTAATTGCATCCGCCATCTTTCCAATTTTCTATGGAGCACTTTTTAGGGTTTCGGACATAGAAAAAGTAACGGTTTTTGGTGGTGAAATAGCAAGGGCGCCTTTAATAAGTTATGTTACTTCCTTGGCATTCGTATGTATAGCCATTATTACCCCTTTAATATCCGGAGTGGCGGATTATATGGGTAATAAGAAAGTATTCATGAAGTTTTTTTGTTATTTGGGCGGAGTATCCTGCATTGGCCTTTATTGGTTTTCGCTGGATCATATCTATTTCAGTTTGTTGTGCTACTTTTTTGGATTGGTCGGGTTCTGGGTGAGCTTCGCAGTGAACAATTCCTATTTACCGGATATTGCCTACCCCGAACAGCAAGACGGTATTAGTGCTAAAGGGTTTTCACTAGGTTATATAGGAAGCGTTATTTTGCTCTTGTTTAACTTGGCCATGGTTATGAAACCAGATGTTTTTGGAATAGAAGGAGACGCTGGCGAGGCAGCGGAAATCAAGGCAATGAAGTATTCCTTTGTAACCGTTGGGATTTGGTGGATTGTTTTTAGTCAATATACCTTCATTAATTTACCAAAGGGAAATAAAAAAGAAGGTTTACGGGAGCATATTGTTTTAAATGGATTTAGGGAACTTAAAAAGGTTTGGCATCAGTTGGGGGACGAGATAAGATTAAAGAGATATTTAGGCGCTTTTTTTGTTTACAGTATGGCCGTACAGACGGTTATGCTTATAGCTACATATTTTGGTGAGGAAGAGATCCATTGGGGGTCCGATAGTGAACGTACCACAGGTCTAATTACCAGTATTTTGGTCATACAGCTGGTCGCTATTCTCGGAGCAATAGTAACTGCCCGTGCTTCTAAGACCTTTGGCAATATAAGGACATTGGTGGTGGTGAACGTATTGTGGTTGCTGATCTGTATCTACGCTTATTTTTTAACGACACCGAACGACTTTTATATCGCGGCGGCCTTGGTGGGCATTGTTATGGGGGGGATACAGGCCCTTTCCAGATCTACCTATTCCAAGTTTATCCCTGAAACTACCGATACGACTTCTTTTTTTAGTTTTTATGATGTGGCTGAAAAGATCGGGATAGTTATAGGAACCTTTTTATATGGCTTCATAGCTCAAGTTACCGGTAGCATGCGGAATGCCACTATTTTTCTAGGACTTTTCTTTCTTATAGGGGCCTTGCTGTTGACAAGAGTGAATAAAAAAACCTCTGTTTAAAGAGGTTTTTTAATGATTGTTGTTCGTTTTTTGATGGTTTGTGCCTATCCTTTGGAAATATCTCCCGAACCGGATGTTTTTGTATCGATCTTTTCTGGATTTCCCCTATAGCTAATATCTCCCGAACCGGAAACCCTTGCCTTGAGCATTTTGTTTGCCGTTACCTTGATATCAGCAGATCCAGATACTTGTGCCGTTACATAATCCGCTTCCAGCTCATAGGCTTTAATGTCTCCCGAACCGGATACTTGTACATCCAAGTCCGATGTTCTGCCGTCAAGATTGATATCTCCCGAACCGGACATGGTGGCCTTTACGGTTTTGGCTTCAACGGATAAACTAATATCGCCCGAACCGGAAATATTGGTTTTAAAATTATCCGTTTCTATCGTTTTCCTACCCACAACATCCCCGGACCCGGAGAGCGTGACTTCGTTTATGTTTTCTACGGGAACCGTAATATAGATGCCCCCGTCCCTTCCCCAAGAAGAAGGTTTTATGTTAACCCCGTTTTTCACTTTAATGGTTAGTTTTCCGTCCTTTATTTCCGTTTTAATATAGGCTAGCAGATTTTCTTCACCCCTTAGCGTTAATTCACCTTCAGTACCGCTAACCAGGTCCACATCGAACCATCCCGATACGGCAATGGCGTCATAATCTCCAACAGATCGTTCAATGGTAACTACATTTCCGTTTCCTTTTATTCTTTTGCCCCATTGAGCGGTTATTGTCGTGGTAAAAAATAGTGTTAGTCCTAATAGTGCTAGTTTCTTCATGATTGTTTTAATTTGATCGATTAATTTCTATAAAATGAGACACTTCCATAATCACTAATAATAGATACATTGTTTCCACTATTGGATTTTCCGTGATAGCCCTTGTAATATCTTTCGCTGGATTTTTCCTTGCTAATATTGATTTCAAAATCATCTTTGCCACTTACTCCCGCATATTCGGTCGTAATTTCGAAATCAAAATAGTACTGGGAATCGTAACCTATTTTTATGCCCGTATAGTCGGTGCGAATCTCGATATTTCCGGCATCCTCTGCCATTTCGGCAATTTTTACCGAACCGTAATCCGAATTGATATCCACATTGCCATGAACGGTGCCCAAGCGCACATTGATATAATCCCCATTACCTTGAATATTATTGGCTTCACCTATCTCCAGGTTTCCATAATCGCATGAATATTGAAGGTTTTCCATTTCTTCCACGGTGGAACTGGTATAATCGGCATTGATAACCAAATTTCCTGCTTTTTCTATAGTAAACCCAGAATAATCGGCAGAAATTTTTCCGCTGTTGATATAGTCAATGGTCGATTTTGAAGTGTAATCAAAACTCAACTGATTATTTCGTCCTCTGAGCTCCCCGATTTCCAATCTACCATAGTCGCAACTAATTTTGGCATGTCCGTCAATACGGTTTAAGTAAATGTTTCCATAGTCGTTACTAAGATGTACACTATTTTTTACCGGTACCTTTATGGTATAATTGATCTGTATGTTTACATTGTTGCTCCTGCCCCAACTCCATTTCCAATTACTTTTATTCTTATTGAAGATGGTCCTTGCGGAAACCATACTGTTATTAGCCTCAAAGTCTACATCTATTTCATCCAATCTACGCTGTACTTTTTCCTCATTGTTACCATTGGTCTTTATATAGACCTCGATAACCACCCGGTCTTCGTTCCAAGAGGTAATGTTGAGGTTTCCATAGCTGTTCTTCACCTTTAATAAAGCATCGGAACTGACATTAAATTCCTTTTTAATGGTTTTTTCCTTGGTATGCCTCCCTTTTAATTTGCCGTTATGGGCCAAAAGCACCATGGGAAGCATAAAGAATGCTAAGGCCGTATATTTAAATAGTAATGTTTTCATCATTGTAATTTTTTAAGGATTTTATCGTATCAATTTGATCTAGAACGTCTTGTAAAAGATCTATTCTGGTTTGGAAATTGGTTATCATTGCACTTAAAATAAGCTTGCTATTGCCGCCTTTTAAAAGGTCTTGTTCCAATCTGCTATAATCGGTTTCCAGTTTTTTCAGTTGTACCATGGTGTCATCGACTATTTTTTTGGTCTCCGGTGTGCTTTCATTTTCCAATACCTTTATTTGTTCTTCAATGAGATTGGCAAAATAAAACTGTGTTTGGGATACTTCCGGTGATATTTCGGCTACTTGCTCTTCCTTGCTTGGCTCCGAGCTAAAGAGACCGATGCCTACGGTGCATAGAATTGCAATGGAAGCTGCTATGGATAAAGGTTTCCACCAAGAACTCTTTTTCCTGTCCATGTGGACCACCTTGCTATCGGAAGCTTTCAATTTTTCTAAAAACCGTTGTTCATGACCTGCCATAGGCTCTTCGATATCGAACGAACCATTTAGGTTTTTAAACAGATTTTCTAATTTTCCTTTTTCCCTCATTACGCTTGTATTATTTTTTTTCGTAAACTCTCCTTTGCCCTGGAAATGGTGGTTCTACAATTTGCATAGCTTATGTTCATTATAGAGCTGATTTCCTCATAATCATAACCTTCAATTAAATGTAAGGTCAAAGAAACTCTGTAGTTCTCCTTTAGTTGTTTCATGGTTTCCAGCACCTTTTGAGCCTTCAGTTCCGTAAACACATGATCCGAAGCAACACCATCATTATCTTCGACCTTGTACATTACATCATCCAGATCAACTTCATTTTTTTTCCGTTGTTTTCTGTAATGATAAATACTCTTGTTTATTACAATTCGTTTTAACCAAGATCCAAATGTGACCTCTCCCTTGAATGTATGCAGTTTCGTAAACGCATTCAAAAACGATTCTTGCATTACATCCTCGGCTTCGGCACTATCCTTTACTATTCGAAAAGCAGTGTTGTACATTGCCTTGTAATAGCGGTTGTAAATTTCCAACTGTGCACTTTGTTTTCCTTCTAAACACAATTGTAATAAAGCGTCAGTATGTTCAATTTTGTGGCTCAAAAAGTGAATGGTTTGTCTTAGAGATAGCTCAATTTACAGAATGTTACAGTTTTTTATGGAAATTTTGCATTTGTTGGCATAAGAATTGACCCACTAGTATGAAAATAATAGGCATACAAGCCCGCAAACCATTGTTATTGGGCTTTGTAATAAGTTTTAATTTAAAATAAAAAAAGGATTTCTGTTCAGTAATGACAGAATGACCGACATACTATATATGGGAGATTCTAAATTTTCAAATTTTGACAATATGTCGCTTCAAGGGATCAATGAAGATGCTGAGTTGATACCCTTGCTCACCCCCGAGGACGAGGAAGAAATGATCAATGAGGGCCTTCCGGATACCCTTCCTATTCTTCCTTTGAGGAATACGGTATTGTTTCCAGGGGTAGTGGTCCCTATTACAGCAGGACGGGATAAATCCATTAACTTGATAAAAGATGCCAATAACGGTTCCAAGGTCATCGGTGTCGTGTCCCAAAAGGATGAAGAAACGGAGAACCCGGGGGTAAAGGACATTAACACCTTAGGTACGGTTGCCAGGATATTACGGGTATTAAAAATGCCCGACGGTAATACCACGGTGATCATCCAGGGGAAGAAACGTTTTGAAATAGCCGAAGTATTAACGGAAAAACCGTATATGACGGCCACGGTCAGGGAAACGATAGAGGAAAGATCAGATCAGGACAGTAAGGAGTTTTTGGCCATAATAGATTCCATTAAGGATATTGCCTTGAAGATTATCAGGGATAATCCCAATATTCCTAGTGAGGCTTCCTTCGCTATCAAGAATATACAAAGCAATTCTTTTTTGATCAATTTTGTTTCCTCCAACCTTAATCTTGATGTTAAGGAAAAACAGGAGT
Source organism: Bacteroidota bacterium (assembly GCA_039815505.1). Lineage (GTDB taxonomy): Bacteria > Bacteroidota > Bacteroidia > Flavobacteriales > Flavobacteriaceae > CANLWN01. The sequence continues at coordinate 7,036 of JBCBZE010000021.1, forward strand.
TGCTTGAAATAGGAAACTTAAAGGAGCGGGCACTGGCCACGCTAAAATATATGAACGTGGAGCTCCAAAAATTGGAGTTGCAAAAGGATATCCAATCCAAGGTCAGAAATGATATGGATCAGCAACAAAGGGAATACTTTCTCCATCAGCAAATGAAGACCATTCAGGAAGAGCTGGGAGGGGTTTCCTATGATGAGGAAATCGATGAAATGCGTTTAAGGGCCAAAAAGAAAAAATGGAGCAAGCAAGTTGCGGAACATTTTGATAAGGAACTGGCCAAAATGCATAGAATGAACCCCCAAGTGGCCGAATATTCAATTCAAAGAAATTACCTGGATCTGTTCTTGGATTTACCTTGGGATGAATTCTCAAAAGATAAATTTGATTTAAAAAGAGCACAAAAAATATTGGATAGGGACCATTATGGTCTAGAAGATGTAAAGCAAAGGATCATAGAGTATTTGGCGGTATTGAAGCTCAGAAATGATATGAAGTCCCCTATTTTATGCTTATATGGACCTCCTGGCGTAGGTAAGACGTCATTGGGTAAATCTGTTGCAGAGGCTTTGGGCAGGGAATATGTGCGAATATCTTTAGGGGGATTACGGGACGAAGCGGAGATTCGTGGCCATCGAAAAACATATATCGGCGCCATGCCCGGACGAATCATCCAAAGCCTAAAGAAGGCGGGGAAATCCAATCCGGTCTTTATTCTGGACGAAATAGATAAACTTTCCCATAGTCACCAAGGTGATCCTTCTTCCGCAATGTTGGAAGTGTTGGATCCAGAACAAAACAGCGAGTTCTATGATAACTTCTTGGAAATGGGTTATGACCTTTCCAAGGTGATGTTCATTGCTACGGCCAATAGCCTTTCAACCATTCAACCCGCTTTAAGGGATAGAATGGAAATCATAAACGTTACCGGTTATACCATTGAGGAAAAAGTAGAAATTGCCAAAAGGCATTTATTGCCGAAACAGCTAAAGGAACACGGTTTAACAACGCAAGATTTAAAAATAGGAAAGCCGCAATTGGAAAAAATAGTGGAAGGATATACCAGGGAATCCGGAGTGCGATCTTTGGAGAAGCAAATTGCAAAAATGGTTCGCTACGCAGCTAAATCCATCGCTATAGAGGAAACCTATAATAGTAAGATTAGCAACACGGATGTTGAAAAAGTATTGGGACCTGCCCGATTGGAACGGGACAAATACGAAAATAATGACGTGGCGGGTGTAGTTACAGGTCTGGCCTGGACCAGTGTTGGAGGCGATATTTTATTTATAGAATCCATTTTATCCAAAGGTAAGGGAGCGCTGACCATTACCGGTAATTTAGGGAAAGTGATGAAAGAGTCCGCCACTATTGCCATGGAGTATATTAAATCCAATGCGGACAGTTTTGGAATTGATGCAACCGTTTTTGACAACTACAACGTTCATATCCATGTTCCGGAAGGAGCAACGCCCAAAGATGGTCCAAGTGCAGGAGTAACGATGCTTACTTCCCTAGTGTCACTCTTTACACAAAAAAAAGTAAAAAAGAGCTTGGCAATGACCGGCGAGATCACCCTTCGTGGTAAAGTGTTGCCCGTTGGGGGTATAAAAGAAAAGATTTTAGCCGCCAAACGGGCAAGAATCAAGGAAATTATTTTGTGCGAAGATAATAGAAAGGACATTTTAGAAATTAAGGAAACCTATCTTAAGGGACTTACCTTTCATTATGTGACCGATATGAGCGAGGTAATCGAACTTGCCATTACCAATCGTAAAGTCAAGAACCCAAAGAAACTATAAATACCGGACCCGAAGTAACACTTCGGGTTTTTTTATACTACCTATTCTCCCTATTTTTAAGCGATGCAAAAAATAACTATAGCTATCGATGGGTATTCTTCTACGGGAAAGAGTACGATTGCCAAAGAATTGGCCAATGCTTTAGGATATATTTATGTAGATACCGGTGCCATGTACAGGGCAGTAACCCTTTTTGCTTTGCAACATGGTTTTTTTGAAGGCGGAGATGATGCTATGGACGGTTTAATTGAATTGCTTCCCAACATACACCTGAAGTTTGTCTACAATGAGCACCTTGGTTTTGCCGAGATGTACTTAAATGAAAAGAACGTGGAAAAGGAGATTCGTACCATGAAGGTCTCCCGATATGTAAGTAAAGTTGCGGCCCTGGAACCGGTACGCGTAAAATTAGTGGATCTACAAAAGCAGATGGGAAAGGAAAAAGGTATTGTAATGGACGGAAGGGATATAGGTACCGTTGTTTTTCCCGATGCGGATCTAAAGTTATTTATGACCGCTTCCCCAGAGGCAAGGGCCACAAGACGCTATAAGGAACTGTTGGATAAAGGGGAGAAGGTAACGTTTCAAGAAGTACTTAAAAATGTACAGGAGCGAGACTATATAGATTCCAATAGGGAGTTTTCACCATTGAAAAAAGCGAACGATGCCATTGAGTTCGATAATAGCGATATGGGGTTAAAAGAACAGTTTGATCGTATTCACGGTTACGCGCTTCGCGTCATCGAAAAATCATAAAAAAAAGCCGTTGACAAGTCAACGGCCTTTGTACAAACGTTATATATGCGCCTTATGGATTTGGGATGACCAAAACTTGATCGGGATGTATAACATCCGGATTGCTCAATACATTGGTATTGGCATCAAAAATCTGCTTGTATTTCATCATGTCCCCATAGTATTGCTTGGCGATTTTACTTAAAGATTCACCACTTTTAACAACATGTCTATGATATACGGAATCGTCCGCAACCGAAATGTTGGCCTGAACATCCGAAGCGTTCTCACCGCCGAGTTCCTTTATTTTATCCCACAATAAATCTTTTTCATACGGCGTATTCGCTACCCCTTTTATTTTTAAGACCCCACCTTCTTCGGTGACATTTCCATCTTTTATTCCCAATTGCTCACCAAGACTTAGCACACCTTGATATTTAGCTTTAACACTCATAATTTTTTATAATTTAATGGTTAATATTATGACCGCCAAGATACAAATTATCCTAAGATTTTACCGGTAAAACCGTAAAATACTATGTAGCGGGGCAAGCTTCTCCATAATAGGTTTGTAAAACCATTTTTTAATTGTATTTTTGCACTCCTTTTTAACAAAATTCAAGAGGAAAAAGGAAACTAAAAAAAATCGGATAACATCTTCCTTGGTCATTGTTTAACTCTTGTACAACCTGGGAATACAAACTAAAATCAGCAAATGGCTGAAGAAAAAGCAACAGCACCGGCAGAAGAAACTGCCGAGGCAATAACGGAAACAAAAGTAGAAGCTCCTGCAAAACAGGATCCAAAAGAGTTTTTGGATAATTTTGATTGGGATAAATACGAACAGGGAATAGAGCGTGTAGAGGATTCCAAACTAAAGGAATTTGAAACACTTGTAGCTCAGAATTTCGTAGATACTGCCGATGAGGAAGTAGTAGAGGGAACGGTAGTGTACTTAACGGATCGAGAAGCGATTATTGATATCAATGCAAAATCCGAGGGGGTAATCTCCTTGAACGAATTTCGCTATAACCCTGATTTAAAAGTTGGCGACAAAGTCGAGGTCTTAATTGATATAAGAGAGGATAAAAGTGGGCAGCTGGTACTTTCCCATAGAAAAGCCAGGACTATCATGGCTTGGGATCGCGTAAATGCCGCACATGATAAAGAAGAAGTTGTTACCGGTTTTGTAAAATGTAGGACCAAAGGGGGTATGATCGTTGATGTTTTTGGTATTGAAGCGTTCTTGCCCGGATCCCAGATAGATGTAAAACCTATTCGGGATTACGATCAATATGTGAACAAGACCATGGAATTCAAAGTGGTTAAGATCAATCACGAATTCAAAAACGTTGTTGTTTCCCACAAGGCGTTGATAGAGGCCGATATAGAGGAACAGAAGAAAGAGATTATTGGCCAGTTGGAAAAAGGACAGGTATTGGAAGGTGTAGTTAAAAACATTACTTCTTACGGTGTCTTTATTGATTTGGGCGGTGTAGACGGACTAGTACATATCACCGATCTTTCTTGGAGTAGGATCAACCACCCCAACGAAGTTGTGGAATTGGATCAGAAATTAAACGTGGTTATCTTGGATTTTGACGACAATAAGTCAAGAATCCAATTAGGGTTAAAACAATTGTCCAAGCATCCATGGGATGCCTTGAGCGATGAAATAAAAATAGGCGACAAGGTCAAAGGTAAAGTTGTTGTAATTGCCGATTATGGTGCATTCATAGAAGTTGCCGAAGGTGTTGAAGGATTGATCCATGTTTCGGAAATGTCTTGGTCGACCCACTTGCGTTCAGCTCAGGACTTTGTTAAGGTGGGCGATGAGGTAGAAGCTGTTGTATTGACCTTGGATAGGGAAGATCGTAAAATGTCCTTGGGCATTAAGCAGTTGACCCCGGACCCATGGACCGATATCACCACCAAATATCCCGTTGGTTCCAGACATAAAGGAATCGTAAGGAACTTCACCAACTTTGGTGTATTTGTAGAATTGGAAGAAGGTATAGATGGTTTAATTTATATTTCCGATTTATCCTGGACCAAAAAGGTAAAACATCCGTCAGAATTTGTAACGGTTGGCGATACCTTGGAAGTGGAAGTATTGGAATTGGATGTTGAAGGTCGTAAACTCAGTTTAGGACACAAACAAACCACCGATAATCCTTGGGACAAATATGAAAAGGAATTTGCATTAGGTACTGTACATAAGGCAGCTATCACCGAGATCGTTGATAAGGGTGCCACCATTGATTTTAACGATGATATTACCGCTTTTGTTCCACAACGTCATTTGGAAAAAGAGGATGGTAAGAAACTCGGTAAAGGCGAGGAGGCAGAATTCAAGATCATTGAGTTCAATAAGGAATTCAAAAGAGTTGTTGCCAGTCATACCGCTATCTTTAGGGAAGAGGAGCAACGTAATGTACGGGCAGCTGCCAAAAAAGCTAAAGCCAGTGCGGACGAGGCTAAACCAACCTTGGGTGATGCCAATGATACCTTACAGGCATTAAAGGAGAAAATGGAGGCCGATTCCAAGAAGAAGTAAAGCCATTCATTTAAATAATTGGAAAAGCCCCGACTAGAATTGGTCGGGGCTTTTTTGATGGCATACATCAACATGACTTCATTTAATTATGTTCCTATTTGCCTTTCATTTGTATTGGGTTTTGTAATTAACCCTGGTTTTATAATAGTGGTAGGGAAAGTTTTTTAGTAAATACACTATCGACATTATATAAAAAAGGCTGGAACCAATGGTCCCAGCCTCACAAACACACAACCGAACAACGTATTATTTTTTAAATAGCCCTCTATTGCTCTTTGAACATGAATTTGGAATCCAAGAAGACACCATCAGACTCTATGACAATAATATAGAGTCCATTGGGTACATCGGAGACATCAAAAGTTTCGGAATGCCTCCCAGCTTGCAGGGCTTTTGAGGTGACCAAATCCTTTATTTTTTGATTGGCCATATTGTAGAGCGTTATGCTTACCTCACGGGCGGCTTTTAATTCAAATTCCAGATTTGTATTCCCCTTACTGGGATTGGGATACAATTTATTTATGGCCCTTGGCACTGCTTCCTGGCTTTTAAAGGTTTCAACCTTATCCCAATCCGGATCAAGTTCAAAATCTTTGAGGTTCACGATATAGGGTTTGGTGAAGGTTTTCTTTTTCTTGAACCGATCCCCCATTTCATTTTTAAAGACCTTCTGTCTTTGGGATTGGACGGCTAGGGACGATGTGTTGGCCGCTGGGGGAAGGCCATTACCGTTGTTCGTGGGAGCTGCAGACGGGAACAATCTATTGTATTCCGCCAAGGCATCATCGTCTGTATCGATATACCCCCTAAAATAGCTACCGCTTACGGCCCTAAAGCCGGGTTCCATGATCAAACGCTCAGTGGCGTGGGTGGTTAATCTACTGTTGGCGGGCACCTCACTCACCCCATTATAACGAAGCTGTTCATCGGATACAAAATAGGCTTGATCAGCCTCCAACAGGTCAACATCTAGATGATAAGTTGCCTCCGTAATGGTATCATTTGAAATAATATAATCGATGATCAGATCCGTACCCAAACTGTTGTTCTCATAACTCAGTTCGGGGATGGAACGATCCCGGTTCACCTCAAAGGTCAACGTACTTGTTTTTGTCAATTGATCGTTTGGAGCAGGTCCGGGATCAAATATAAACCCATAGCGGGCGGTTTCGTAAGGCGGTATTTCCGCAATGACGCCGGTATCTATCACTACCGGGGTTTCCCCTTCATCATTGAACAGTGCCGTAACGGGAATATTGGTGGCGGCCCTGTTCCCATTGTTGGCCACCTCTACCTCCACGCCTATGGGCCTGCCCTCCAAATACTCGCCATTAAAACCGATCAGACCGGGGGTATTGTTCTCCGTATAGATCTGTACCGGGCTTATTTCTGCAATGTTATAGGCTATACCACCACCCGCTACTAAATGGGTACTTCCATTAGGTAATGCTTTGGCTATGACCCCTTCATCTATAGTGATATCAAAATCTGCATTTTCCTCATCTGTTAATGGTTCTTCGACCACATCTACCAAAATATCCGGAAGCCCTACGATACCTCCGCTTAAACTATGACCGGTAATAACGCGTAAGGGCGCAGGAATAGAACTGTATGCATTCACCCTATTATTATATGCAAAATCAAACCTTCTGGCAATTCCAGGACTAAAACTACGAGCTGGAACAGAAACCCTACCATTATCAAAGTTATTGAGCAATAGTTCTATATTGCTTAAATCTATATACCTCATTGTACTAATATTAAATGGAAAGCTTAAACCATTCTCTACAGGGAATAGAATATCAAAAAATTCAGGAAGATAATCGGTAGCTTCTTTATTTCCTCCAAATTCTACCAACTGCGGTTGAATATCAATAAGCTCCTGTAAGGCCCCTTCCTTTTTTAAATTGGAGTGTTTGTACCATTCCGCAATGGCCATGGCGGAAATCCCATTTTTAAGGTCTTCAAAAATCCCTAGCCATTCTAAACCTAATAAATGATTATTGTTTACAAACTTCTGTACGGAATCCCTGGTCTTTTCTACCTGTACCTGTAAGGTTTCATTTATCCTATTCAAAGCATCCAAATAAACCACAAATTCCGATTCATAGATGATTCCTTGACCCTCATTGTCTAAACTAAATTGATTGTCTGGCAATACCTGCGTTACCGGTACTGAAGATATGGGCACACCATTGGAATTATCGGCGGGGACACTCACACTGCTGCGCCTGCCCTTAAAATACTCTTTTAATACCAATTTGGGGTATACCTCCACAATATCCACCTGCAGATCAACACTATCTATAAGGATACGGTTGGCATCCATTTTGCCAATGACCTTGGGAGTTATCAGTATACGGCCATCCACCCTTAAATTGGGTTCTATCTTTCTAAGGAACATATTCCGTTTAAAGTCTATCGTTGGTGGTTGGATAATGCTTCCATCCCCGGGGGTATTAACAACCTCAACCCCAGTAAAATTTGTAAAATTGGGGTATTGGGTATCAAGTATTCCATAGAAAGTATTGATTATATTGTCAAATCGATTATATCCTATCTCATTGAATTCTTGAAACGAAGGAGGTCTATCTTCATTTAACGGTGTTCTCCCAATCATCCCACCTGCATAGCTTTTTAAAAGCCTATCCGCATGTAAAAACAATTGCCCCAATTTAGTACGTTCAAACCCCCCTTCCGGTACTATATTGTCCGGGCGCTGACGAATATCCACCCAATTGTTATCTCCGGGAATCATTAATCCTTGTAGAAAAAGCTGCTTCCAGAAGTCATTGTTTATACCTGATAAAGTAGTCTCAATTGGTCTTGTTGAAGGGGTCCCTAAAGCAGATTCCCAAGATTCTCCTGAGAAGATGAAGTTGATGTTCCCTGTAGAATCTATCTCCGCTCCTCTTGGTCTTACGAAAAGGAGATTCAAAAGAGTGGGGTCTGCGTCCGATCCTAATCTATGTTCAAATGCATTTGATGCTCCTGTGGGGAACATTTCCCCCAGATTTGCACGCTCTGTGGCAGTGCCCCCATCGTTGTCGGATGGTGATATCCCAAGGCCTTCCCAGAATTCGGGGTCTTCCTCGGTAAGGAACTCTTTTCTGCGTATACGTAGACTACCATCATTGTTTAGGATATACCTATCTGGGAAGGGGCCCGAAGCATTTGTAGATGAAATGGAAACGGGTTCCCCGGCCCGTCCCGAGCCCAATAATCTAGCTCTTTTCAAGGAATCGGCCAGGATGGCCCGTTCAATAAATTCATCATCTATAAAATCGGTATGTAAGGGATGTGTTGAGTCATAGGTGCTGTCAAAGGCGGCCCGTACCTCATCACTAAACCGAATACCGGTAATCGCCTCTATATGCCAGATGGAGAACTGCCATTGGCGGCCATCCGCTTTGACAAATGCGGTACCGGTCTTCCCAACTACTTCTTTTCCTGCTAATCTAGGGTCGGAGAGTGTCGAAAGTGTTGCAGTTGCCACTCTATCTACGTTTTGTGCTATTCTAAAACTAAAAATAGGGTTCTTCTTTGTTATGGGCAGTATGTCCAACCTACGAGTACCTCCAGCGGCACCGGAAATACTGTTCAATATTCTTTTTACTTCCAATATCAATGGCGAGTTCGCAAGTGGTCTAAGGATAGGCACCGCATCAAAAACAGTAGTTACCAATGTTCCGGCCCCCAAGGCTCCTGATGCTCTGACCGTAACAAAATCCAATTCCTGTCCGAACAGTACGGCGGCGTTAATGCTTACCCCGCCAGAGACCCCTCCGCTTCCGGCACCCGCTTCAATGGTAACCAAATCCTGTACTGGAATGACGGTATTGGTACCGTTAAAAAATTTGCCATTTATCTGGTTGGCACTGACAAACGCGGGCCCCAGGCCAACGTTTTCCGAAGTAATTTCTAATGAGAATTTGGAGAGACCAAAATATTGATCGTCCGTGGAGTGGTCTTTAACAAAATGCATATGTTCGCCCACCTGTCTCAGTAAAGTGTTCCCGGGAATGACATTACCTAAACTATCCCTTACTTGGAAGGCCTGTGCGCCCAGTTTGGGAAGATTGCATAGGCCTATACATGTCAATAGTAAGACCAGATAGTATTTTTTTTTATGTTGTTGTTCCATATTCTGTTTTTTTGAGGATAGGGGTTTATTTCAGCTGCTGTTCCAATTTCTTGATCCGTTTGTCCTGGGCAATCAAATAAAGTGTTAGTTCCTCTATTTTCTGCAATAGTTTTGCATTCATCTCGCCAAGGGCGATGCCGCCCTTGTCCTTCACTTCTAGCGCACTGGGGATATCTTTCAAGTGGCCATATTGGTCTATATGTGCCTCAACGGCTTCCAGGGTTGGTAGCACAAAGTCGCTTTCGAATACATAATCGGGCCAATCGGCCTCCAGGGACACCTGTACCTCTTCGGTAACGGTCTTTCCGGCCACTGCCAGCATAAAATCGCTGGTGTTGCGCGTACCAATACCCAAACTTCCGGTTTCCAAAAACAAGTTGCCATTGTCGGATACAAAACCATCACTACTACCCCCTCCTTGGCTATTTCCATTGAGAAGGTCATCTATACTGGGTTCTTGTCCATTAACCTCGTACATGGTAGGGTCAAAAAGGAAAAGGTTGTCGTCCACGTTGGGATCGTTGAATAAACGAATCCTGGAACGCATACGGTTTACAGCGGACGTAAACTTAAAATCTTGAAGATTTTGGACCACATTACCATCCAGGTCGTACATACGCCCTTGATTTCCGGAAATGGTAGCACCGCTGGGATGGACAAAACCTACCAATAGGTACCAGGTATCTACCTGCGGCAAGTTCCCTACGTAAAAAAAGGGATTGTTGTCCGCTGCTCCGTTCAATCGTTGGCTACTACTGGCATTGGCACTGTTGAAAGCATTGAAGCCGAACAATACCAGACCGTCTCGCGAATTGGTCTTTTTTGCCCAAACGCTGATACGATAGGTCCTTTCCGGGTCTATGGGGTATCCAAATACAGTCTCTCCCCCATAAAATCCACCATCAAGAACAGAGGAAGTCCCCTCTGGGGTACATTTCCATAGTACGGCATTTGCATCCCCCGTTCTTGGACCTATGCCTTGCTCCCTAACATTGGAGGCATCTGATCCTATTTTAAAAAAACCGGGCGAGTTGCCACTACCTGGGTTCCATGGGGTCCCGGTCAGAATATTCGTTTGTGCGCCAGCGAGACCGAAGGTGGCCAGCATGAGTACGGTAAGAATCTTTTTCATTTTGTGAGATTTACGGTTATTGAATAATTGACAGCCGCAAATTTTATGGTTTTTTTAAAAAGAGTGGCGTCTATTGTAATTCACCGGTATCGATTGTTAGGATTTTTTTATAGTAACGAGAAGATTTGGACATTTCCAAAGTATATCTTCATTGAATTCACTCTAATGTTTTATTGGTGATTAGAATTTTGCCAAGTTCTTAGGAGATTCAAAGACTAAAAAAATAAGGTGTAAATAATCAATTATTAAGATTGCACATTGATTATTATCATTATTTTCAATGAAGTGATCCCGAGGTCCGGAAAGGTTTCTTACGGGATATAAGCATTTCCATATGTATGATGAGATAGTGTTTCATAAAAAAAGAAATATATTGTTCTATTATCAAGTCCAATATATATGTTTAGGAATGTAATGGTTTATGTGTTTGGCTTTCTTTTTGCCTTGCCTCAGGCAAGAGGGCAGGAGGCTAGTCATTACCATTCTAAAATCGATAGTCTTTTTACGATATTAAAGACCAGTGGCAATCGATTGGATAGTACCACTACCTATATAGAAATTGCACGCGGTTACGATTATTTACAAAAAGATAGTGCACTATTCTATGCAAAGAAATCATTGGACTACAGCTTAATGCTGGGCAGTGAAGAGCTTCAATATAAAAGCCTATCCAGAATAGCCAACTATTATTTTATTCGTTACAATTGGGAAAAAGTAACACCCATTATTACAGAGTTGGATACGTTATGCGCAAAACTCAAAAAAGAGGAATGCCTGGCCAGTTTAAATTATGGTAGGGCGGGCATGTATTATTCCAAAGGTAATTTGGAGCGGGCCGAGTTTTATACCAAAGAAGCCATCAAAGACTTTAGGGCGTTAAAAAATGATAACGAACTGGTGAAGATGCTTCACTTTTTAAGTGGTATGTTGGCAGAAAGCTTTAGATATGACGAATCCATCGAAATATTAATCGAATCTAAAGAGATTCTCCAGCAAAGGGATACGATCAATTATGAGGGACTTAGTGACTCGTATCGTCTATTAGCCAATTTGTACGTAATTACAAAAGACGATACCAATGCACATGACTCTTATGCAAATGCCATAAATTTTGCATACAAATCCGAACGCCCTAAAAATATCCTGGAGTCCCTATTAAATATGAGCAAGTTTTGGTTGGAACAAAAAGAGTACGAAAAAGCGCTTCCTTACTTGCAGGAGGCCGAGAAAGTTGTTGGAGGAATGAACAACCACCACTTAAAAGCACTGGTAGATGCTGCTTTTGGGCATTATTTTTTAAAAACCGGTAAACTGGATCTATCATTATCTTATAACAAAAGTGCATATACACAATTCATAAAAAAAACAAAGATAGATAATGGCGTATTCCAAGATAGTATGGTTTTAATGGATATTGCGGAAGCCTATATAGAGAAGGGTGATTATGACCAAGCAGTTGTTTATCTAGACGAACTTTTTGAGGATGCATCCAAAAAGCGGGAACCAGAAATGTTGTCCAAAGCCCACTATTTAAAGTATACCATAGATTCCGTTCAAGGTAATTATAAAAGTGCTACCGATCATTTGTTGGCGTACACACGGATAAAGGATAGTCTCTTTGATTTAAAGTTGCAAAATAAGGCCAAAGAATTTCAAGTTAAATACGAGGTTTTGCAAAAGGACAAGGAAATTGAAAGTTTACGACTTAGCGGTCAGAGAAAAGAACTGAGGTTTGCAAAAAACATGAATTTTATCTATGCTCTTTGTATCTTCTCTTTGTTGCTTTTGTCCATAGGTCTATTTATGTATTACCGCTACAAGAGTAAATCGAAAACTTTGGAACTGGTTAAACGGCAACGCAAAGAACTCAATAGATCTTTGTCGGAAAAAGAACTCCTGTTAAAGGAAATTCATCATCGCGTGAAAAATAACTTACAACTAATCAATAGCCTAATAGGTATACATGCTTCCTCCTTGAATTATAAGGATAAGAATATTGGTATTTTTTTGGAAAAGTCGGAATCAAGGATTCATTCCATGTCATTGATCCATCAAATATTATATGAATCCGATGACCTTAACGAGATAAATTTCAAGGAGTATTTGGAGCAGTTGATAGCATCTATAAAAGACTCCTACGACGGACATGAAATACAATATATACTTAACTTGGAAAATACACCACTAAATCTTCAAACTTCGCTTACATTGGGACTAATATCCCACGAGGTTATCCTGAATTCTATCAAGCACGCCTTTAAAAACAACTCGATCGGTAAAATCTCGGTGGAACTTCGTACTGAAAAAAATAATGTTGTGCTCGTAGTTTCCGATAATGGTGTAGGTTACGATGAAAAAAAAGAAAAAACAGGAACTTTTGGGATGGAACTTATACATCTTTTAGCGGAACAACTTAATGCCAGTCTAAAATACGGAAGTAAGGTGGGTCATCGTTTTGCACTAACTTTTCAGCCCTCTATTGAACCAAAACAGATGCTATGAAATTAAAAAAAATACTTGTTCTTGAAGATGAAATTATTATTGCCAGGCATATCCAAGTCATATTGGAACCTGAAGGCTATCAGGTGAGAAGAACCAGTAGTTTTAATGATTTTACGAAAGCTTACCGAGAAGATCTTCCAGATTTGGCCATTGTTGATATTAATCTAAATACCAAACGCGAAGGTATCGAAGTAGGACACTGGCTTAAGAAAGAAGATCAAATTCCGTTCATATACCTCACTTCCTATTCGGATAGGGCAACCGTAGCCAAGGCTGCTAAAACCAGACCAAGTAGCTATCTCTTAAAGCCATTTAGGGTAAAGGAACTTATACATAATGTGTCCATAGTAATTAACAATTATAATTATAAGGAGCTTTACCAACCTACTTCCAAACCCGCTAGACAATTTTCAGATGTACCCTATAAACTGAAAAAGGTAATAAACTATATTGAAGAACATGTAGAAAATAAGATCACGTTAAATCAGTTATCCGCGCTTTCGGGATGGAGCAAGCCCCATTTTATTAAAAGCTTTAAAAATTACATGAATATTTCGCCATATCAATTTATCTTAGAAAAGAAAATGGAAAAGGCCAAGGAGATGGTTGCACATACGGACCTCTCCATTAAAGATATTTCCGCAATATTAGGCTTTGCAAGCCATAGTAACTTTAATAAAGCATTTATGAAGTTCTATAATACAACTGCGCAAAATTACCGTAAAGCTACCCATTTAATGAGCTAGCATGGTTGAATGCCGCGATGATTCGGCATAGGTATGATGAATTTTTTGAATATATTGGTAGAGCGTTACTTTAACAGGAAATACCTATTTTTGTATTTCAAAAGTGTTGGTCAACAAATCCATGAGTCAAAAAGTACTGCTTTCTTCCAAAGAGATTCACATTATTCTGCACCGTTTGGCCTGTCAACTTTTAGAAAATCATCTGGATTTTAGGGATACGGTATTGATCGGACT
>JBCBZE010000421.1:0-2224 GCA_039815505.1 Bacteroidota bacterium
CGAAAGACAACGTGCTGGAATTAAGGATAAATTTTTAGGATATTCTTTAGATCGCTCCAACTATTTTGGAATCAAGGAATTTAAGAAAGAATATCCAAGCATCAATTATGGGATAGATGATATTAATTCCCTGGTTTTGGAGATATTGGATTACGATTCCGATTTATTGGATACGTTAAGTGCCAATGGCTCCCCTATTTTTTTAATCTGTTCAAAACCTTCCGCAAGAACTTTTCTAAATCAAGGAGGTTTTACGGCATTATATGATCGAGAAGAAGAAGATTGGAAGACTTTATTCCATAATCTTTGGGAAAACACGAAAACTCCAAAGCTATCCCGGACCATGGCGACAAGGAAAACTATGTTGACCGTTCAGGGGAATTGGACCTATTATATATTTATGCTTATGTCCATTTTCAGTTTCCTTTATGTATTATATGATATTTTCGAAAGAATATGTGCAGCATAGGAGGTAATGCTTTGGGGATACCATGATTACAATGGATTAGTGAATACCCCATATAGTGTACAAATAACTAGTCTGCTTTAAGAAAAGAGATCGGTAAAAGGTGATATAAAATAGTATATTTAACGTATTGGTTTTGGATGGTTGTTCCCGGATGCCAAAATTTAAAAAAGTATGAGAATAGTATATAGAATTCTTAAAGGCTTGCTGGTAAGTGCCCTCTTGTTGGTGCTCCTATACGTTCTAGGACCTCGAGTTAAAAAACCAAATTTGGATACTGAACTTCCCGAAGTTAGCTCTGATCTATATCTTTTGGAACAAGGTATTAAAGAAAGGGAAGCGGCCATTTCCAATATAAAACCGGATAATGCATCCAAGATTATATGGTACGATAGTATCCCCACGAAAACGGAATACAGTATAGTATATCTTCACGGATGGTCAGCAAGTACCAAGGAAGGAGGTCCTTTGCATATCGAAATGGCAAAGCGATATGGCAGTAATCTTTATTTGCCAAGATTGGCGGGCCATGGTTTAAACGAAGAAGAACCCATGCTGAACTTAACGGCCGATGATGTACTTGATTCTGCTAAAGAGGCACTTGCCGTAGCCAAACAATTGGGAGAGAAAGTAATTGTTATCGCTACGTCCACAGGCGGTACATTGGCCCTACATTTAATAGGTGGAGATCAGGACATAGCTGGGGTTCTCTTGTTTTCACCGAACATAGCGATTTATGATAAAAACGCTAAACTGTTATCTGGTCCCTGGGGGCTACAACTGGCAAAAGCGGTTAAAAAAGGAAATTATCATGAGTTTAACGCCAGTGCCCTCAAGAAAAAGTATTGGACCTCCAAGTATAGGGTAGAGGCACTGGTACATCTTCAGGCGTTAATAGATTATACCATGAACCAAGAAACGTTTAAACGTATGACGCGACCCGCATTCGTAGGCTATTTTTATAAGAACGATACCATTCAGGATAAAGTGATATCCGTACCGGCCGTATTAAAAATGTATGATGCCTTAGGTACGGAGGCCGTTTTAAAACGAAAAGTGGCCTTTCCAAATGTAAATGATCATGTGATGACCTCTACAATTACTTCAAAAGATTTTAAATCGGTTCGTAGGGAAACCGAAAAGTTTTTGGAAGAAGTCTTGAAGTTGGAACCGATAGAATAACTTTCTACCCTTATAGGTTTAACCATTGTTTAAATTCGGCAGCTCTGTTCTTGCTTATAATAATATCGACCTCTGAATTGGGGTTTACCAATATTTTAAGCTGATTGTTTCCATAGCGGATAATTTTTTCTATAGCGGAAATAGCAACGATGAACTGTCTATTGGCCCTATAAAATTCGTTGCCGTCCAAACTGGAGAATAATTCATCAAGACTATTATTAGCTGTAGAACGTTTCCCATCAATACTGACCACATAGGTTATCGTATGCTCCATAAAAATATAAGCTATATCTTGTGTAGGAATGGGTAAAAGCTCATTTCTGATATAGGTAAGGATTCTTTTTTTTCCTTTGTCGATATTATTTGTAGTAGTTTCAACAGTTGGTTTTTCATCGTTTACCTTTTGCTGATATCTGTCGAGGGCACTGTTCAATTTGGCCAAGTTGATTACTTCGGTCTCCAATGCTTGATTTTTAATTTCAAGCCTTTTTTCATAAGCGCTTCCAATAAGCCGAACAGTTATGACAGAGGAAAGTATTATAAAAAAGCCCATAATGGTGAAAATCACATAAAATC
>JBCBZE010000070.1:0-12079 GCA_039815505.1 Bacteroidota bacterium
CCCATTACAATAAGATCTATTTCCTGTTCTTCCGCTACCTGGTTGATCTCATTGAAAATTTTATAGTTTTGAACTATCTGGGTCACCTCAATATCCTTAAGGTATTCTTTGTCCAAAAAGGTGGAAAATCTTTCCTTCACCAAGTTCATATAATAGCGCGCTTCCTCCATCTCTTGGGTTTCATCTTTCGCCAATATAGCTTCTGAAATCCCTATCATATGTAAGACCGTAAGACGAGACCCTTTTTTTTGGGCGATAATAGCGGCTACCTCAAGCGCATATTCCGAATGTTCAGAAAAATCTATGGGTACTAATATATTTTTCACTATCGTTATTTTTTTGAAGGCTAATAGGGTCTAAAAGTTTGTTTGCGTTTCCTAAGCTGCCTTTCCAAATCGTGTATGGTCTCAACCGCGGCTTTTTCAAAATTATCTTCGTCTGACTTTGCAAAAATTCTAGGTCCCGGTGCACTTAATTCCATTTCACATATTCTTCCTATTCCTGTGGGGTTTTTTTCTAACTTAAAGAGTACATTGGCTTTAATGATCCAATCATATCTCTTGTATAATTTATCCAATTTGTCCGTTACTATTTTGCTCAGTGATTGGCTCGTGGACATTCCCTGATACTGAATGTTTATTGTCATAAGAATCTGGTTTTGTTTGATTCAAAGTTAAAACGACCTTATCTCACTAAAAATGATCATTGTCATTTTAAAAGTAGTATGGCCCCACTACTTTAGCTTGTGGAAATGGAAAAACAACAAAACGTAAGAAAATGAAAAACATGTTTTTAGTAAGTCTGATGATTTTAGTTACACCGATTTCAGCTTATTCACAATCCGTTAAGGCAATAGATGAAATAGCTCCCTTTAACGAGGGATTAGCAGCTGTTAGAAAAGGAAATCAATGGGGTTTTATGGATACGCAGGGGAATCTTGTGATAGATTTTAGAAGCGATTTGGTATGGAATAAAGAAGCCGATATCTCAAAAAAGGATGTTGAAGCCATTCGCTATCCCATTTTTAAGGATGGCATGTGCCTGGTACAAAAAATAGAGGATGAAATCCCGGTTTATGGATTCATAGATACAAAAGGTGATTTGGTCATTGAACACCAGTTTTTGAATGTTTCCCAATTTAATAATGGGTATACCACAGGTGTAGTCTTTGAAAAAGTATTTCGAGGGAACAACGAGTTTAATCTAAAAATCTATGATTTTAAGTTTCATGATGTTTTGATGAACACCTCTGGTGAGATAGAAGAATTTTTTGATAGACGATACCATATCCAAATGACCAAAAGAAGGTATGAGCTTCCCTCCTTACATGCAAAACTGCTTTTACCTAATTTAATAGCGGTTAAGGTAAAAGATCAAGGATGGGAAGTACGGAAATTGTGATATACGCTTAACAATGGATTTTAGGGCCAGATGTTTAACGGTTAAGCCCTAATACCATGGCGCATTTCTATAGGTCCTTTTTCTCGACTTTTTTTCCCTGTTTTTTACCACTAGATGGGTCTCATCGATCTCTTTACCCCGATAACCAAGTAAGTGAAAGAACGGTTTGGAAAAGAACCGGGCCGTTCCTTTATCCACGATCAAGGCATTCCTATCCGGGGATAGCCATTGTACACCGGGCAAACAGGGAAGGATTGTATCAAATTGTATTTTACGCATAATGGAGGACAAGCCCAGAAAAAAAATCGGGATTTTCCGAATAATGAAGAAGCCTTCGCGGCCCTGCCGTTGATACAACGGCATAAATATCTTGCCCTTTTTATGGGCCAAAATGTTTCCCCCATTACCTATGGCAATTTCCTGTCCTTTGCTCAAGTGCTGAAAATTGCTATAACCTGGACGCATCACAAAGTTTTCATCTTCCTTTACTCGATATCGATAAAAAATCTCATAGAATTCCTGGGTTTTCCCAAGCTCTTGACCAAGCATTTTAAAATATCCCCGGTAATCGATCTCCTTTTTTTTTAAGCTCCCCGTGAACACCAAAGTAAGATAGATAAACGCTACATGATTTTGTATGGCCGCCAAATCATCATGTTGTCCGCTTTCATACCCAAAGGCAATATACCCCAATTCGTTAATGTAACTCAACAGGGGACCCTCCAAGTATTCTTCTATCCCCAAAATTAAAGGCACAGGATATTGCGCAACAAATTTCCTGTTTAAGAGACTATCGTTAAGCAGGGCAAAAGGAACAGTTTTTCCCGAAGTGGTATGCAAATCCATAAAATAGAACGGACCTTGTTCCTTTTTAAGAATGTTGGTTATTTCATGATACAGTTCTATTTGTTCTATGCTATCTTTATCCTTTGGTAGCAGTTGATTCTTTAATAGTTTTTTCAGAACTTCTGTGGTCCATAAGCGATTCAGATCTTGTTTATGATATCGTACCCCTTTTTCCAATGCCCAAAGATTTCCACTTAGGGCATAGACATTACCTTTGATCTTTAAACCCCTTTTGTTTATTTCATCTAGTGCTTGGTGCAAAGCGAATATCCCTGCAGGTTCATTACCATGGATCCCAGCAAGGAAAATGAGGGTGGGCCCTTTTTCCATTCCTTGATGGTGACCTATAAATCGTTCTACTTCTATGGTTCTGTCCAATGCCTTGCTATACACCTTCGTCATAGGACCAATCGCTTATATCTTTTTCGGTAATAATACCAATGACTTTATTTTCTTGAACAACGGGCAAGCATCCAATATCATGGAATTTCATTAATTCTATGGCCTTGCTTATTTCTGTTTCGGGTAGTACGGTTATTACTTCCTTTATCATGATATGGGCAACAACCCTATCATCGCCTTTATTGTTGGTGCAGCCAAATGCTTCCATATGACTCCACGTGAGTAATCCCTGTAATTCACCGATATTGTTCTCTACCGGAATATGATGAACGTTTTTCCACCTCATAATGCTCATGGCCAAGGAGGCCACGTCATTTTCATTTACCGTTAACAATTGGGTGGACATAATATGGCCCGAAAGATATGCCGTTTTTTTATGGCCTGGATGATATTGCAATTGAGACCACCGATGCACGGGCTTTTTCGTTTGTTGATACTGGTAAATACCTTTGGTTAAATGTACAAGGGCATCATCTTGTTTCATTTTCTTTTGTAGGTTACGGTAGTTGGCAATCTGCCACTGGGCACCCGTTGTACCTTGTACCCTTTGTTCTATTATTCCTAGGTAACGGTTAATATCGGAGCTGTCTATGGCAGCGTTCTTTAGTCCCGAATAGGCGATGGGGAGTAGTTCTTTTAACACCAGATCCCGCACCGGAACAAGATTCTCCTCCCAGAGCATCATAGAAGCTTTACCAGTTCTGGCCGACTTTATAAAATTACCTTTTACATCCTTAAAATCCATACAATCGGGCATATGGTCATATTTTGAGGGTCTGCCCATCATAAGTCCTACCCAGAACACAAAATTGGCCATTTCGTCCAACACGGTAGGGCCAGAGGGAATATATCTATTCTCTATGCGAACATGTGGTCTTCCCCCTCCTACCCCGTAGCAAGGACGATTCCAGCGGTAAATGGTTCCATTATGTAGATTTAGTGCCTTGAGTTTAGGAATGTTGCCCTTCTTAATCTCCTCTAGGGAATCTTCGGTACTATCAGTAGTCAACATGACTTCATGATTTGAAATATCATTCTTAAAAATCTCTGCGATAGAGCCTGTAGCCCACTGATGGGCAAAACTAACCCGTGCTTCCCTATGCTTTAAAGCGTAGGAAGAATTCCGGGTATCTATACTTTGTTGAAAAAGTGCAATCCTAGTCTCGCTCCAAAGCTCTCTTCCCAATAATAATGGTGAGTTGGCACATACACCAAGAACAGGACCAGAGATGGCCTGAGCCCAGTTATAACTGGGGATAAAATCTTTGGGAGATACTTGTAAATGCATTTGAAAGCTGGTATTGCAGGCTTCAAATAGCACGGAATCATGAATAATCGAAAGTTCATCGATACCTCGTATGTGCAATTGCGGATCAGCACCACGCAATTCCTTGATCGCGGTATTAAGAGCATTGTACCTTGGGATAGGTGTCATATATTCCAGATGCAGTTCGTTTTTGCTTACGGTAGGCAGTATGCCCGTGAGTAAAATCTTATTAGCATGTTTTTGAGCGGCTTTGCCCGCTTTGGCCAACATGTACCTTAATTGTGACTCTACTTTGGAAAAACAAGCTTTTTTCAGTTCCACCGGGTCAAGGTTGATTTCCAGATTATAACGCGCTATTTCTGTAGTAAAATGAGCATCATCTATGGCTTGTAACACTGCTATACCTTTTTTGGAAGGCCGCCAAGTGTCGGTGACCAAACAAAGTTCCTGCTCTGCCCCAATACGGACGATATCATCTTCAATCCAGCCATTTTCAAGCATATACTCCAGCGCCTCAACATCCTTAAGCAAATGGTTTATAAATTTTACCCTGGTTTCCACGTCAATGAACTCTTGTACCTGATGCACTCCCATAAAAATCACATTAAGTTACAACGTATTGCTTTGCCCTTATAATTGTGTCCATCTCTTTTCTATCGCCTTGAAACGAGTCTCGGTTCCTATTTATTAGGGGTGGCGCATACTTTTAAGATGCTCCAAATCTGCTCAAATGTAGTGCTATCCGCCAAGCGGATATATGATAAATGTCATTCGCTAAAGTGGTCGTCGTACATGACCGAACGATGGGCTTTATCTAAACTAAAAGAATCAATAATTATATCTAAAAAATTGATTGACAAATAATTAATTGGATTGTAAAAATCGTGTGGAAGGTTAACTCATTTAACGGTCAAATGTATACAAGCACGATTATTTTAGAAACAATATGGGAGAAACCATCTCCACTAAATCAGTTATCGTGTACTAAATGAAATGCCTGTTTGGCAATTTCCAATTCTTCATTGGTTGGGATTATCAAAATTTTCACTTTGGAGGAAGCGGTATGTATTTCCCGTAATATTACCGATTTTTTTTGATTTTGTACATCATCCAAATCTATACCTAAATAATCCATTTCCGAACAAACCATTTTTCGTATTAGGGCAGAATTTTCTCCAATACCCGCGGTAAAAACAATAGCGTCCAATCCGTTCATAGCTGCGGTATACGCGCCTATATATTTTTTAATGCGATAGCTGTTCATCTCCAATGCAAGCATACAATCTGTATTTCCTTTTTCGGCCTCCGCTTGTATGTCCCTTAAATCATTAAATCCTGTAAGGCCCATCATACCACTTTCTTTGATGAGAAGATTGTTTACATCTTCTAATTTATACCCTAAGGTCTCTACCAAATAAAAAATAATGGAATGGTCTATATCTCCGCTCCTAGACCCCATAATAAGTCCATTGGAAGGGGTAAACCCTAAACTATGATCTATACTTTTACCAGCTGATACCGCAGTTACACTACATCCATTTCCAAGATGGACCGTAATGATTTTGGACATTTTGTTTTGTAAATGGTCCCTTGCTTTCTCACTTACATACTTATGGCTTGTACCATGAAAACCATATACCTGAATACCATGCCGGTCATAAAACATATGGGGAAGGGCATACCTTTTTGCCTTCATGGGCAAGGTTCGATGAAAAGCAGTATCGAAAACGGCGACTTGCCGGGCATCGGGAAAAATTTCTTCGGATAGCACAATGCCTTCTAAATTATGGGGATTATGGAGGGGAGCAAGGGCAAAAAGCGCTTTAATTTCATTTTTTACCGTTCTGTTAATCAGGGTAGTTTTGGAAAACGTAGTGCCTCCATGGACCACTCTATGGGCAACTACCTCAATTTCACGAGCATCCCTTACGATTCCATGGACGGGATTTAAAAGGGTATCGGCAATTTTTTGTAATCCCATTTTGTGATCGATCAATTCCAACGTTTCATCCATATCGATGTGAAGTGCGTTACAACGAAAAACGGCATTCTTGGAGCCTACGCGTTCAACAAGTCCTTCCGCAACGATTTCTTCCAAAGGCATTGCAATCAATTGGTACTTTATAGAGGAGCTTCCCGAGTTTATGACCAGTACTTTCATATAACTTCCATATTTTACAGACCTTTCGCCTGTATGGCGGTTATTACCACCGTATTAAATATATCTTCTACGGTACAACCACGGCTTAAATCATTGACCGGTTTGTTCAACCCCTGCAGCATGGGCCCTATGGCCAAAGCTCCTGTTTCTCGCTGCACCGCTTTATAGGTGTTGTTCCCCGTATTCAAATCTGGAAAAATAAATACACTTGCCTTGCCCGCAACCTTTGAATTTGGCAACTTACTTTTAGCTACGTCCATATCCACGGCAGCATCATATTGAATGGGGCCCTCTACCTTTAAATCTGGGCGTTTCTCCTTAACCAGCCCAGTAGCTTTCCGAACTCTATCCACGTCTTCCCCAATTCCTGAACTTCCAGAAGAATAGGATAACATCGCAATCCTAGGCTCGATACCAAAGGCTTGACTTGTTTCAGCGGACGAAATCGCTATTTCAGCCAATTGTTCGGCAGTAGGGTTCGGGTTTATGGCACAATCGCCAAAAACAGTGACACGATCATCCAAACACATAAAAAATACAGAAGAAACTACGGAAACCCCAGGTACCGTTTTAACAAATTGTAAGGCAGGCCTTATAGTGTGCTGTGTGGTATGAACAGCTCCTGAAACCATACCATCGGCATGTCCCTTATAGACCATCATGGTCCCGAAATAGGACACATCCCCCATAAGGTCATGAGCCATGGCCAGGTTTACATTTTTATGCTTCCTAAGTTCATACAGTGTGTTGGCATACGCTTCAAAATTCAAAGATTCCGTAGGGTTAATAATACGTATCCTATCCAAATCCAAAGCGATGTCCAACTGTGCGATCTTATTCTCAATCTGTTCCCTATTCCCCAAAAGGGTAATTTCCACAGCATCCACATCTATAAGCTGTTTGGTCGCCATGAGGATACGCTCATCCGTTCCTTCCGGCAGAACAATATGCTTTTTACTGGATTTTGCCCTTTTTAATAGATTGTATTGGAACATTCTAGGTGTTATGCCTTCCGCTTTGAACGTAATCAGTCGTTTAGCTAAATCCTCTATAGGTACGAATTTTTCAAAATCATTGATCGAAGTCGCTATTTTTTTTGTGTTCTCCGCATATATTCTAGGCTTTATGGCACCTATTTTATTGGTAATGGAAAAAGTTCCCCCTTTAACCGAAATGATGGGCACTACTTCCGTTAAACCTTCGATCAATTTGATAATGGAGTCTTCGGGTATCAGTCCACCTGTAAGTACAATACCTGAAATCATAGGATAATTGGCAGATATATTGGCCTGAAGCGCTCCTAAGATAATATCCGCCCTATCTCCTGGGGTAATTACCAAGCTATCCTTTTTTAAGTGGGTCAGGTAATTGCGAAGTTGCATCGCCCCTACGCTGAACCCTCCTGCTTGGTTATTGATATGGGCCGTCCCAAACAACAATTCCCCATCCAGTTTTTCTACAATTTCCTTTACCGTGGGGTTGGCCAAAACGGGATTAAGGGGAATGGTAGCTACCAGAACATTTTTTGGTAATTTTTTTTGAAGCTCGCCCAAGATCAAGGACGCATTTTCTGGTTGTACTTTATTGGCAACGGTCATTAAGACCTCAATTCCTTTTTCCTTGAACGAGTCAAAGGCCATATACAAATTACCCACCAATTCCTCTAAAGTTTTACCTACGCCACTGGCAATAATAACGGTCGGAATGGCTAAATTTTTTGCGATTAGTACGTTTATGTCCCATTCTATTATAGCTCCTTCCCCAGAGAAGTCCGTTCCTTCTACCAATACAAAGTCAAATCGGTCTTCGATACCCTTATACTTTTCAATTATTGTTCCCAGAATCTCATCCTCTTTGTCCTGATTCTTTTTTCGGATTACTTCACTTCTCGTAAAAGCGAATGCATCCTCATAATTCAATTCTAAATTAAAATAACTGATCAGTGTTAGTATGTGATTGTCCTTATCACCGTTATTATCATCTACAATAGGTCTAAAATAGCCCACTTTTGCCGTTTCCCCTAAAAGGGTCTGCATAAGCCCTAGGGATAGTATGGACTTACCACTATTTGGTTCTGTAGTGGCAATATAAATAGCTTTGCTCATGTATGGATAAATATTAAATGTGTGGGAAAAGGGTTAAAGGCGAATTAAACTGCATCTTTGATATCCTAAAGTTAGTTGATTTATTGAACAACACCAATGTTAAATGGTTTTGATGGCCAAAAAACAAAAGTGTGAGCTTTGATTGTGGATCAACTAAAACAAGTATGGGCAATTCTTTGAACGGAGCAATGATCATACTATACCTTCAGCTTTGTTAGAAAACGCTGTTCGGATTTCTTTTTTTTAAGCTCTTGTACGGTGGAACGATATCCTATCTCAAAAATTTCTTCCACGTGGTTTGCGTTAAAGAGGCTATGGTTACTTAACTCATGCGGATAAATAACCGTATTGCAAAGTGGAAACTTGGCGACGGAATGTTGATGCATCCGCAAATGAAAGGCACGATCTAAAACGTTATAAGAATGTTTAAAGTCATCAATTCTCATTTTCTTTACCGGGCTCACATATACCCCGTATAACTCAGCACTAGCCTGTTTAATTGGTCCTACGGGAAAATTATCCAATATCCCACCATCGGCATAAAGGCAGTTATCAATAGATATAGGCGTAAAAACTCCGGGGAAAGAAGCCGATGCCAATATAGAATTTATTAGATTTCCCTCCTTGAACACTTTAATTTTGGCATTGACCAAATCTGTTGCTGTTATGAACAGTTCTTTTTTTTTGAATTTAAAGCTATTTTCGGGAAAATAGGCAGCCAGAAAACCATAGAACGAATCGGTATCGACAAATCCAGGTTTTTTTCTGGCATATCTGGAAATATTGAAAATTTTAAGGTTTTTAAACACCTTTATCATCTCCTCTGGTTTATAATCAGCGGCATATAAGGCACCTACCAATGCACCGGCACTGGAACCGGATATTAGATTTGGGGAAATTCCGTACTCTTCAAGAGCCTTTATAGCTCCTGCATGGGCTACGCCACGGTGTCCTCCTCCGGACAATACCAATCCAATTTTTTTTGTTTCCATAACCATATACTTTACCACATTGAATAGTATAAGCTTGATATAGACGTCAAAATTAGCTTTGTGGGTAATGACCTCAAATGATATTTGTCAATTATAGATGGAATATTATGAACATATCCTTTGAATGTATTTCCATGGGTTTATTTTACTTGAAATCCTTGTGCATAGGGGTCATCGTCCTGGATCGTAATCGTATTGTAACCATATACTTTGGCCCAACCTTGAATGCTGGGTATGATGGCCTTTATATCGTTCAGGCTGGTTTCCGATTCCACACGTCCTATGAATTGGGAGCCTATATAGCTCTCATGGATAAAGGTATCGCCAAGTTTTAATTTTCCTTTTGCATACCATTGGGCCATTCTAGCCGATGTCCCCGTACCACACGGTGATCGATCTATAGCTTTGTCACCATAAAAAACAGCGTTTCTCGCCGTAGCCTTTGGAGAGATAGGGCTACCAGTCCAAAGTATATGGCTAACATCCCTTATGGTATCGTCCTCGGGGTGGACAAATTCATTGGCATACTTTAAATTGATTTTCTTTCTAATTTCTTGGCTAAAACCTATCAATTCATTGGCTGTAAAATTTTGAATGCCCAAGAAATTCCTTTGGGGATCTATGATCGCATAAAAATTACCGCCATAGGCTACGTCAAAAACAAGTTCTCCCAGTTGATTGTTTTGCACGGTAAGTTCACTGGCGGCCAAATAAGACTTAACATTGGTGAATCGTACCCATTCAACTTGTGTGTCCGTTTGTTTATATTGTACTTCTACCAGGCCGGCAGGGGTTTCCATACGTATCTTTCCAGGGGTTTTGGGGTTGATCAGCCCCTCTTGAATGGCTATGGTCACCGTTCCAATGGTTCCATGTCCGCACATTGGCAAACAACCACTTGTTTCAATAAAGAGAATCCCAAAATCATTTTGTGGTTCAGCCGGAGGATGTAAAATACTACCGCTCATCATGTCATGTCCACGAGGTTCAAACATAAGTCCTTTCCGTATCCAATCGTACTCTTTCAAAAAATGTTGGCGTTTTTCGGCCATGTTTTTACCTACCAATTCAGGACCTCCCTTAACCACCAGACGAACAGGGTTTCCGCAGGTATGGGCATCTATACAATTAAAAGTCGATTTGGACACGTTTAAATTTTTTCATGGGATAAATTACCGTTGACAAAGCGTACAATCTTCAAAGGGTTCGCATCTTTCAACGCATCGGGCAACAGATCTTCAGGCCAATTTTGATAACTAAAAGGGCGTACCCAACGTTTTATGGAATGAATACCTACAGCGGTGAAACGACTATCCGTGGAAGCTGGATAGGGCCCTCCATGCTGCATGGAAGGGCAAACCTCTACCCCGGTAGGGACTCCATTAAAAATAATACGACCAACCCGTTGTTGTAGTGCTTCGATTATGTTGGCATACTCCAACATTTCCTTCCCATCCGCTATTATAGTGCCCGTTAATTGACCTTCCAATTTAGAGATTATCGTTTTTAGTTCATGGGCATCGGCACATTCCACAATCATGGAAAAAGGACCAAAAACCTCTTGATGCAGACTTGTATTTTCCAAAAAAGTACTTCCGCTGACCCTGACCACGGTTTGTCTAGCAAAATTTGCTTTTACCTCCGAGTCGTAATCTGCGCTTAGACGTAAGCCTTGTTGGGCCATGGTTGTTTGCTTATTTTTTTCATAGGCAGCAAGGATATTTGGGTGTAACATGCAGCTAGGATCAATATTCAAAATTTCATCGGAAAGCAATTGGATGAAATTGTCGAGAATTTCACTTGTAATACCTAACAACAATCCCGGGTTGGTACAGAACTGTCCTGTTCCCAGGGTAATTGAGCCCGCATAGGTTTTAGCTAGATCTACTCCCCTATTTTTTAGCGCTTCCGGAAAAACAACTACGGGATTAACACTGCCCATTTCCGCAAATACGGGAATTGGTTCCTCTCGTTGGCAAGCCAAATCAAATAGCGCTCTTCCCCCTTTGATACTTCCCGTAAATCCCACCGCTTTAATTTCAGGATGTTGAACCAACTGCACACCTACCTCTATCCCACTACTATTTAAATTAGAGAAAACACCATTGGGCATACCTGTAGCCTTTGCAGCCTTTATAATGGCAGATGCCACCAATTCGCCTGTTCCGGCATGCATGGGGTGGCTCTTTACAATTACGGGACATCCTGCAGCTAGTGCCGAAGCCGTATCACCTCCTGCGGTGGAATAGGCCAAAGGAAAATTACTGGCGCCAAAAACAACTATTGGACCTATGGCCACTAAAAGTTTTCGCAAATCGGGTTTTGGAATTGGTGTACGATCTTTTTCCGCCGTGTCTATCGTTGCTTCTACCCATTCACCCTCTTGCACAAGATGGGCAAAGGAGCGCAATTGGCCCATGGTCCTCCCTCGTTCTCCCATGGCCCTGCCCTCTGGCAAACCGGTTTCCGAACAATATGTTTTTATTAAAACATCGCCCAAGGCCAGGATTTCATCTGCAATGGTATTTAAAAATTCGGCTTTTTTTTGCCCAGAGATCTTACCATATTTTTTGTATGCCTCGGAAGCCAGGCTAACCGCTTGAAGAATTTCTTTGGAGGTAGCTTCAATAAAAATGTGAGGGTTCTCCATATTAAGTAAAGGATCGAATGTCCTATACGTAACCTTACCCAAACCCGATCGGGAATTACCTATGTAATTTTGTCCTGAAATCATGCTTTTCCTATTCTTTCTAAATGTGCTTTTATGTCAATGGGTTTATGGACTATTTTTTTAGAGACCGGATAGTTTTTAAGCAATTCTTTTGGCCTTATAGGACGGGGAGCAAAACCACCGCCACAATTAGGACAAACTTCTAGCAATACATTTTTTACACAATCCCTACAG
>JBCBZE010000067.1:0-12371 GCA_039815505.1 Bacteroidota bacterium
TACCGGTTTACGTGGTACCGGTCCCGAGCATCCCACCAAGCTTATTAGGAGCAATATGGTCAATAACTTCCTCATGCGTTCAACTTATCCTTATATTTTTCCAAAAGAGCAGTAAAATAATCAG
Organism: Bacteroidota bacterium; assembly: GCA_039815505.1. Classification (GTDB taxonomy): domain Bacteria; phylum Bacteroidota; class Bacteroidia; order Flavobacteriales; family Flavobacteriaceae; genus CANLWN01. The sequence goes on from JBCBZE010000067.1 coordinate 125, forward strand.
TGGTCTCTTTCATGGATACTTCACTTTTTCCTCCAGAAGCATTGGTATGACCACCACCCTGAAAATGCGCTCTTGCAAATTCATTTACAGAGAAATCCCCTTGCGAACGCAAGGATATCTTAATGATACCCTCATCCCTATTTTCTATAAAAATAACCGCTAACCGTATACCTTCCAATGTAAGGCCGTAATTTACAAAACCTTCCGTATCCCCTTTTTTATAATTATAGGTATCCAATTCGTCTTGACTCAACGTAATATAGGCCGTATGGTACTCCTTAAGAATAACCATATTTTTAAGCGCACAGCCCAATAGATGTAATCTATTGGGAGTATTGGTATCATATATCTTATGGTGAATTTCACTATTGTTGGCCCCTCTATCTATTAGGTCCGCTACCACACGGTGGGTTCTACTGGTAGTAGATATAAATTTAAATGATCCGGTATCGGTCATAATGCCCGTATACAGGCAATTGGCTATGTTTGAATCCACTTTGTCCAAATCTCCCATTGCCTCGATGAAATTATAGACCATTTCGCAGGTGGAACTCATCTGTACATCAGAATACATGATCTGAGCATAATCTGCGGGTGCCTGATGATGGTCTATCATAATAAAAGTAGCGGAGGCTTTTTCCAAAAAAGCTTGCATTTGACCAATTCTTCCCAAATGATTAAAATCCAAGGTGAAGATAACCGTGGCTTCCTTGATTAAATCCTTGGCGCTTTCGTTACTTTTCTCAAAATTCAATATATTCTTATGGTTGGGCATCCATTTTAAGAATTTTGGAAAATCGTTTGGAGAAATTATGGTCGCTTTTTGCCCCAAAAACTTTAAATAATGCCATAAGGCCAAGGTAGAACCTATGGCATCGCCATCAGGATTTTTATGGGGGACTATAACAACTTTTTGTGGTTCGGAAAATAATGCCTTAATGGCCTCGATATCCTCTAAATTCATGCGCGCAAAGATACAATTTTATAACATAGGCTTAAATCTTAATACCCTATTTTTATAAACCGAAAAATATTTTGGAATCATGGACAAATTCTACACTTTACCCTTTTTAATCATTTTTTTGTATTCCTGCAAGCCGGTTGAAAAAAAAGTTGATGCCACTACCCCCGATTTGGATTTTACCATTGCCTTTGGGTCATGTAACAAGCATACATTGAAGAATGATTTGTGGGATGATGTTTTAAATACTAATCCCGACGTTTGGGTATGGGGCGGGGACATAGTATATGCGGATACGGACAAAGCAGAAGAAATAAAGGCCATGTACGCCGCTCAAAACAATGTGGAAGGATATAAAACCTTGAAAACCAAAATACCCGTCATTGGTACTTGGGACGATCATGATTACGGCTTAAACGATGGTGGTGTTGAGTTTACGGCAAAAAAGGAAAGTCAGCAGGTATTCCTTGATTTTATGGATATTGATAAGAACGATGCAAGGAGGAGTCGTGAAGGTATTTACACCTCCCATGACTATGATATGCCCAACGGAAGAATAAAGATATTGGTGCTGGATACCCGATATTTTAGAACAGCGCTTACACCGGATACGGAAACTAAAAAAAGGCATAGACCCAATGCTTATGGAGAAGGTACTATTCTTGGAACAGAACAATGGCAATGGCTTACAGCACAACTTACCGAGTCAAAGGCAGATTTTAATATTATTGTGAGCAGTATCCAATTTCTCTCCAACGAACATGGTTTTGAATGCTGGGGTAATTTTCCCCATGAAGTGAGTAGATTAAAGGAAATCCTGGTAACCTCTAAGGCAAAGGGGACCATAATTTTATCTGGAGACCGACATATTTCCGAGTTTTCCAGAACAAAAGTAGACGGATTGGCCTACCCTTTAATCGACTTTACGAGTAGCGGACTTACCCATGTCTATTCGGACTTCAACGGCGAACCTAATCCATATAGGGTAGGGGAAGTAGTTTTTGACAAAAGTTTTGGATCACTAAAGATTAATTTGAAATCCAAACGGGTCTCTTTTAAAATGATAGGGGACAATGGCAAACTGTTGGGAAAACTTGAACAAGGGTATTAGGTGTTGCTTGTTAATGAATAAAGTGTATTTTTGCCCAAAATTTCTAAAAGATGACAACAAACAGAACGTTTACAATGATTAAACCCGATGCTGTGGAGAATGGACATATTGGTGCCATTTTGGAAAAAATTACATCGGCCGGGTTTAAAATCGTTGCAATGAAATATACCCAACTGAGTAAAAGGGATGCCCAAGAATTTTACGCAGTGCATAAAGAAAGACCGTTTTTCGGCGAATTGGTTAACTTTATGACAAGGGGACCCATTGTTTCCGCGATATTGGAAAAAGAAAATGCTGTTGAAGACTTCAGGGCTTTGATAGGGGCTACCAACCCAGCGGAAGCTGCTGAAGGGACTATTCGAAAGTTATACGCTACCTCAATTGGCGAGAATGCCGTACATGGGTCGGACAGTGATGAGAACGCAGGTATCGAAGGTGGGTTTCATTTTTCCGGTCGCGAAATTTATTGATCGGCCATATTATATGATATATAAAACCCGACGATAGTCGGGTTTTTTGATTTATCTCAAAACTAATTTCTTTACCAGTTCTTTGCCCAATTCTTCATTGATCAACGTTATTATTTTGGATTTTCCATGGCTTAATTCTTCCCGAAGAACGGAAGAGCTGAGCGAAACAAACAAGGTCTCGTTACGCAACTCCACCGCAGTAGTATAATTATTTACACCATTACCCATAAGATCGACCCACGCCTTTTTGGCATCTACCTTATCCATCCCTTTTTGTAGCCTATTTTCCTTTATGAAATCGTGAAGTGCATCACTTAAGGGAAGTCCGGCGTTTTTTCGTTTTGCCATTATCGGCTGGTATTAATAGGTTCATATCTTTCATAGAAGTAAGTTGTTCCTTCCTGATTTAAAACGGAGAAACTATCTTGAGAGAGCGTTAAGATTTGCTCTTCCCATTCACTTAAATCGTTTTTGTAATGCATTATAAAAATTTTCTCCCGCTCTTTTAACGTAAAAAGTGCGGCATCATCCGTTGTTACGTAGCTGCCATCCAACTTTGGGTTTAGTTTTTTCCTAAATCCCTTCGATCCACTGATTTCAATGTAATCTATGGTCGTATTCGCTTTATATTCCTTTATAACGCCATCTGAAAGGGTAACTTTTTTAATTTCCCAATACCCTTGTAAAAGCCCTATGTTTTCCTTTGAGATTTTCGTTGTACAAGTAGTGAACAACACCATAATCAATATTGCCAAAAACCGTCCCATGTTACAATTTAAAGATTTTGTAGGACTGATGAATCGTTTTTACCACATTTTCCGTTCGTTCGGCATGCGTATCGCTGATAAAAATTTGTCCAAAATTTTCATTATCCACTAAGGCTACGATATGGGCTACCCTATTTTCATCCAATTTATCAAAAATATCGTCCAGCAATAGGACAGGCGTAGTTTTTGCCTGTTCTTTTATAAAATGAAACTGTGCTATTTTTAAAGCGACCAAGAATGATTTTTGCTGACCTTGACTTCCAAATTTTTTGATGGGATGTGCTCCAATTTCAAAACTTAGGTCGTCCTTATGGATACCTACGCCCGTATATTGCAGGGCCTTGTCCTTTTCTAGGTTGTTTTCCAACAGGCCTAACAAATCTTCATTCAATAATTTACTATCATAGGTTAGGTCCACTTTTTCTTGGCTTCCGGATACAGCGTTATATTGCTCCTTAAAGATGGGAATGAACGTCTCAAGAAAAGCGACTCTTTTCTTATGGATATCCGTTCCATATTGGTGTAATTGTTCATTGTAAACAGATAAGGTGGTGGCATTGAACGTATGATTTACCGCAAAATATTTTAAAAGGCTGTTCCGTTGTATGAGCACCTTATTGTATCTTATGAGCGTATGCAGATATTGTTTATCGGACTGTGATATAACACCGTCAATAAATTTTCTACGCATATCACTCCCTTCCATAATTAAGTCCCTATCCGCCGGAGAAATGATGACCAATGGTAGAAAACCGATATGGTCCGAAAAACGTTCATAGACCTTGCCGTTTCTCTTAATGACCTTTTTGACACCTCTTTTTAGGCTGCAGATTATTTTTTCTTCCCTATCGTTTTTATGGAATTCACCGTCAATAACAAAAAAATCGGTACCGTGTTTAATATTTTGCGTAGCTACCGGGTTAAAATAACTTTTACCGAAAGAAAGATGATATATGGCATCCAGAATATTGGTTTTTCCAATACCGTTGCTGCCCACAAAACAATTTACCTTTGCATCAAACTCAAAACTCCGGGAATCAAAGTTTTTATAATTTATAAGGGATAATTTCTTAAGAAACATTTATTGTAGTGGCGAATTTGTTTTTCAATAGCTAGTGAAGCTGCAAAATATCGAAAAATAACGAATAAATACCCCTCAGGTTTTCGATAAAAACTTTATTTTTGCGCGATCAATAAAAATGAACAATGGCTACATATAAAAAGCGAGGATATAAACCAAAGAATAAAGCGGAAGAGATAAACGTTGATGAGCAGAACAGCACAACTGCCGAGGTTTTTAGCAGCTTGGATCAAGGAGCTTCCAAAACAGAGGAATGGGTTTCCAGGAATCAGAATTATATTCTTGGGGTCATTGGTGTTGTAGCGGTAGCCGTTTTAGGATACTTGGCGTATAATCAATTTGTTCAGAAACCCAAGGAAGCGAGTGCTGCCAATGAGCTGTACTATCCCCAACAATATTTTGACCAAGCCCTTAACAGTACTACTGCCAAAGACTCCTTATATAATTTAGCATTGAATGGAGGGGAAGGAAAATATGGCTTTTTGGATATCATTGATGAGTATAGCGGTACCAAAGCGGCGAATTTGGCCAGTTATTCTGCTGGAATGTCCTATTTAAATATGCAAAAATATGAGGAAGCTATAAGATATCTGGAAAACTTTTCTTCTGATGACGCCATTCTTGGAGCATTGTCAAAGGGAAGTATAGGGGACGCCTTTATGCAATTGGGACAAACCAGCGATGCATTAGGCTATTATGAAAAGGCCATTTCGCATGATGGAAATGAATATACATCACCTAAATTCTTATATAAGGCAGGAACCGCCGCTTTGGAATTGGACCAAAGGGAAAAAGCGTTACAATACTTTCAAAGAATAAAGGATGAATATGGCGATTCCGAGGAAGCAAAGACTATTGATGTGTTCATAGGGATGGCGAAAACCAATAAGTAATGGCCACTGCTAACAAGAATCTTTCAGTATATGATAAGGGCGCTGTCCCCAATGCCAAGGCATTTAAATTTGGTATCGTAGTTGCGGAATGGAACGAAAAGATTACCGAGGGCCTTTTTATGGGAGCCGAAGAAGCGCTTTTGGATTGTGGGGCCCTTAAGGAAAATATTATCCGTTGGAACGTTCCCGGCACTTTTGAACTGACTTTTGGTTCTAGGAAAATGATTGCCTTGGAAAAGCCCGATGCCGTTATTGCCATAGGAAGCGTTATTCAAGGAGAGACCAAGCACTTTGATTTTGTGTGTAGTGCGGCGGCCCAGGGAATTAAGGACCTGAATCTGCAAACCGATGTTCCGGTCATTTTTTGTGTACTTACGGACAACAATCTGGAACAAGCCATTGATCGTAGTGGGGGAAAACATGGCAATAAGGGCACGGAAGCGGCCATAGCTGCCATTAAGATGGCGGCATTGGGACGATAATAGTTCTTTCTAAAGGAATTTTGGATTGTGTAAGTATACCTGATATGCTTTTGTGCCACCGGCTTTGTTAACAATTTTTAGCATCTGCATTCCTTTACTTCTTCCTATTTTCAGTACTTTTGGATACAGTAGATAATACTATGAGACTCCCTACTTTATTTAAACAAAATAGGAATAAATCCTATAATTATACACCTCGCTATTATGATGAGCGTAAGGAGCGTATAGAAAAACTACGAAAAGAAAAAGCCGCGCGATCTGATCAAGAATACTTCAAAGGTTATCGCAGAAAGAGTTTTAGGGAAGATTGGAAAACTATGAAAAGTATGGATAGGAACAGGAATAGCCAATATCGGTTTTTCATTATCCTTATATTCCTTTTCATATTTGCCTATGCCGCGGTGAAATACGGCAAATTAGACTTTTTGTTTTAATGGCGGATATCATTAAACTATTGCCGGACCATGTTGCCAATCAAATAGCAGCAGGAGAAGTAGTACAGCGACCTGCATCTGTTGTAAAGGAATTGTTGGAAAATGCTATCGATGCCGGTTCGGACTCCATAAAGTTGATTGTAAAAGAAGCGGGTAAAACGCTGATCCAGGTGGTGGACAATGGTGTTGGAATGAGCGCTACCGATGCCCGTTTAAGTTTTGAAAGGCATGCAACCTCCAAAATAAATTGCGCGGAGGATCTATTTGATCTTAGCACCAAAGGATTTAGAGGAGAAGCTTTGGCGTCCATTGCCGCCATTGCCCATGTGGATATGCAGACCAAAACAGATCAAACAGATGTGGGGACCCATCTAAAGATCGAGGGAAGTAAAATCATTCTACAGGATGCGACCGCAACTCCAAAGGGTACTTCAATTTCCGTAAAAAACCTTTTTTTTAACATTCCCGCTCGCAGAAATTTTCTTAAATCCAATCAAGTGGAACTTAGGCATATTACCGATGAGTTCCATAGGGTTGCCTTGGCCCACCCCATGATTGCATTTCACTTTTATAACAATGGCAATGAATTGTTCAACTTGCCGGAAGCTAATTTAAGACAACGAATTGCAAACATTTTTGGCCCTAAGGCCAACCAGAAATTGGTCCCTGTCCAAGAAGATACCCAAGTGGTTAAAATATCTGGATTTATCTGTAAACCTGAATTTGCCAAAAAGAGTAGGGGGGAGCAGTTTTTTTTTGCCAACAATAGGTTCATTAAGAGCGCTTACCTGCATCATGCCGTAGTAACCGCTTTTGAGGGGCTAATAAAGCCAGATACTTTTCCCGGCTATTTTTTGTACCTAGACGTTGATCCGGCCTCTATAGATATCAATATACACCCTACGAAAACAGAGGTGAAATTTGATGATGAACATACCTTATATGCCATATTGCGCTCTACCATAAAACATAGTTTGGGGCAGTTTAATGTAATACCGGCCTTGGATTTTGAACATGATCCCAATATGGAAACTCCCTATGCGTATAAAAATAAGGAGGCAGAGCAGCCGAAGGTTTCCGTTGATGCCAATTTTAACCCTTTTGTCGAAGTAGCCCAAAAACGCAACTCTGGGACAAATTATCAAAAAGTGGTAAGTGCCAAAGGATGGGAAAACATGTATATAGGATTGGAATCCCAAGTGGGTAAGGAGGATAACTTTAGCAGCGTTCGTTTTGAATCGGATACGATCACGGGTTCAATCTTTGAAACGCAAGACCTTCAAGAGAACGGAACTACTACCTTTCAACTAAGAAGGAAGTATATTGTTACGACTATAAAATCCGGTATGGTCGTTATTGATCAGGGCAGGGCGCACCAAAGGGTTTTGTACGAGAAGTTTTTAAGGAATATAACGGTTAAGGAAGCGGTAAGCCAACAATTGCTATTTCCACTATCCCTATCTTTTTCTAAAAACGAAATACATATCTTAAAAGAGATTCAAGAAAGTCTTACCACCATAGGTTTTGTGTTTAACAAGATCATTGATGAAGAAATACAAATAGCAGGACTGCCCTTGTTAATACCGGAGAGCGAAGCAGGCATGGTCTTGGATCAATTGATAACGGATTATCAACTAGAGATTGAGGGAAACAGTTTTTCCCAAACAGATGTGCTATCAAAGACGCTGTCCAAAACCTTGGCAGTGCGGACCGGTGAAGTTTTGGATACCGCATCCCAATTGGCATTGGTGAACGATTTGTTTGCTTGTAAGGAATCCAGGGTGAGTCCGTTTAACAAACCAATATACGTTACGATAAGCGAAAGCGATATTGACAAAAAATTTATATAAATGGGTAGAATTACGGATGCGGTAAAGCATTTGATCATTATTAATGCATTGTTTTTTGTGGCCACTGCCCTATATGGAGATCAAATGTATCAGTGGTTTTCACTTTGGTTTCCAGAAAATGACAATTTTCAATGGTGGCAGGTAGTCTCCCATATGTTCATGCATGGTGGGTTTATGCATATCCTTTTCAATATGTATGCCCTATGGGCCTTTGGTTCACCTTTAGAACGTATGTGGGGACGAAATAAGTTTTTCTTCTTTTACTTTTCCGCTGGTCTTGGGGCTGCATTGATCCATACAGGTGTTAATTATTATTATTTTAACGAAGGGCTTCAGGCATTGATGAATTCGGGTATTCCCAAAGATCAGATCTTGGAAGTTATCTCATTGGGCAAGTATAGTCCGGAATGGTATAATTTAGCCTCTCAAAGCACCATAGAAAATTTCTTAAGTTCATATAGCAGTCCTGCAGTAGGTGCTTCAGGTGCTATTTATGGTATTTTGGTGGCTTTTGGAATGTCTTATCCCAATAGTGAACTTTTCTTAATATTTTTGCCAGTACCTATAAAAGCCAAATATTTTATTCCGGTTTTGATAGGGCTGGATCTGTTTTCGGGTGTGACCGGATATTCCATTTTTGGAAGTGGTATTGCACATTTTGCCCATATTGGGGGAGCATTGTTTGGTTTTTTAATGATGTGGTATTGGAAGAAAAATCAGTTTAACCAAAATCGATGGGATTAGAATGAGTACCGGATTAAAATATCAATTTGCACGTTTAAGTATAGCTGAAAAGCTTATAGCTATTAATGTGCTGGTATTTATCTTGAACGGTTTGGTCACTTTTCTTATGAAATTACCAAACGATTTAATTTTGCAATGGTTTGAGCTTCCCAAAGATTTTCTGGATTTTATAGGGCAACCATGGTCCATTGTAACCTATTCTTTTTTTCATGGAGGGTTTGGGCATATTTTTTGGAATATGCTGATGCTTTATTTCTCCGCCCGAATTTTCTTAAATCTTTTCGGAGAAAGACGATTTATCAATGTTTACTTTCTAGGGGTCATTTTAGGTGGACTTATATTCCTGTTAAGTTATAATGTTTTCCCTGCTCTTTTAGGAGCGAATACCGCACTTATCGGCGCTTCGGCCGGGGTGACCGCTGTTCTTATTTTTATTTGTGCTTATATACCCAATCAGGAAGTGCGCATTATTTTTTTCAATGTTAAGCTTTGGTATATAGGCGCTTTTTTCGTCTTGGTAGATTTGATCCAGATTCCCTATGGAGGGAATGTAGGTGGCCGTTTAGCCCATTTGGGAGGAGCATTTTTAGGCTATATATATGCTAGACAATTACTTAATGGGAGGGATATTGGTGAAGGTTTTTCAAATTTTTTGGATGGTATTGCCAATATGTTCAAGAAGAAAGAAAAAAAAGCGCCCTTAAAAACAGTTTACCGCAAGGGAAAAGCGTCTGGAAGAACACCCGTAAACTACGATAAGGAGAGCAGGCAACGTAAAATAGACGCTATTTTGGACAAGATAAGCAAGTCTGGATATGAAAGCCTTTCCAAGGCCGAGAAGGATTTTTTATTCAAGGCGGGAAAAGAAGATTAAATACGTGGGACGACTTTCTTTTTTGAATAAGATTATACTTGTTTTCAATAGTGTATTCATTTTGCTACTGTTGTTTTCCTGTGCGGTACCCTATATTTCATCGGAAGCCTTCTCTTTTTTGTCGATTTTGAGTCTTACCGTACCCTTTTTGGTAGTTCTTAATTGCCTGTTCCTCATATATTGGTTGTTGATTGGAAAAAAACAGTTTTTATGGTCTTTATCTGTTTTGATCTTGGGTTATGGTATTCATGGTGACTTCTATAAGATAAAACTTTCTAAAAGCGAGATAGACGGGAAAGGGTTGCAGGTTATGAGCTTCAACACCATGAGTTTTTCCAAGGCTATCCCTAATTTGGAATATAAAATAACGGACTTTGTTTCTACACATTCCCCCGATATCATTTGTTTTCAGGAATTTGATTTTAAACAAAAGCGGAGTAAAAACTTTAAGGAGTACCCCTATCGCTTTATAGATTTTGAATACGGTGTTACTTCGGGGAGAGTGCTACAGGCCATTTATTCAAAATACCCAATAGTCCATAAGGGGATCTTGGATTTCCCCAAAAGTTCCAATAGTGCAATTTTTGCGGATATCGCCTATAAAAAAGATACCCTTAGGGTGTACAATCTGCATTTACAATCATTAAAAATACGTGCTAGTTCGCTTACGGAAGAACCGTCCGCCAAGTTATTCAAAAGAGTTACAAAATCTTTTGCCAAACAACAGCAGCAAGTGGGTATCGTTACGGGACACATGCGAAGTACCGACCACAAGAAAATTGTTTGTGGCGATTTTAACAACACACAGTTCTCCAATGTCTATTACACATTAAAGGATAATATGTTGGACACTTTTAAGGAGAAAGGTTCAGGATTTGGCAGAACATATAGTTTTGCCCGTTTTCCGGGGCGCATCGATTTCATTTTAACCGACCCATCCTTTGAGGTATTACTGCACAAAAATTTTGATGTGAGGCTATCCGATCATTTTCCCGTAATGGCATCAATTCGACTCAAGGACCAATAAACCAACAGTCCATGGAATCAGCTACCATATGCAACACAAAAGCAATTCCCAAGACTCTTGTTTTATTAAAAAACAGTAAACCTAAATATACTGCTATGGCCCAATAACTATGTAAGGGATGAAAATTGATACTACATCGATTGGGGTCAAAAATGGGTTCGGCCACCACATGATCTATATCCAATAAGATACCGGCCCATAATAGTAGCAGTATTTTTAGTTTTTTCTCCCTAAAAAAAAGAAAGGCTATGGCTATGGGAACCAAGAAATGGATACCATAATGTGCAATGAACCTAAGCATTTAACAGGTCTATAGTTTGATTCTTAAGGTAAGTTAGCGTATTTGTCCCTTCATTGAACAACAGATCTAAAATACTTAGGTTTTTTACAAAACCATGTCTGTCGCCAAATACCTGAACATATTTTTCCTGTAAAAGAGGGATTTCTTTTTTAGCATTTGCCAGGAAACGTCCATCTATGGTTCCTTCCGGATTTTTTTCGAAGGTTTTAGTAGTTTCCAAAGGCATATCCAATCCAAGGCACTGGCAAGCGGTTTCTATGGTATTTAGATTAAAATCTAATAAAAATTTAAACTCCTTCTCATATAAAGTTACGATATCGTCCTCATAGAACTCAAAGAAGGGAGATGTTCTATACGCAGTTTCCAGAGTTCGCCAATGTTGTCTTTGCCAGGGGTATTGATTGTCCAGTTTAACATCTTTATATTTTTGCCTGCCCTGTTCCCCACCTCTATGTTGAATTGGAATGGTAAGCATATGCCTGCCGATATCCGTACAGATGTAACATCTATTTCTATAGGTCTGTTTTTGAAAATTATCCATAACCTCCCAAAGAACATCTTGCTGTGTTATGGCAACAAAGTTGGCAATGTTTAGAAAATAGCCAGGATGGAGTAAGAGTTTCACAAGGCTTAGCCGAATTATGAATCAGCGAATCTGTTAATTTGCTAATTCGTTAGTTTGTAAATCTGTTTATTTTTTAAGTTGATGTTTTCTTGGTGCATTAAGTTTGTTGGTGATATTTTCGATTTTTGTTCTACATTCTTGGTATTTACTTTCAGAAATGAAATCAAGTTCTTTGGCAAGAATAATTGATTCAAGACCTCTACCGCCGAACTAAAGGAAATAGTGGTAAAATGGGCCTTGTCCTTATCTGTTTTTCTTGCTGAACCCTCAGCTATGTTTGAACATATTGAAATGGAAGCTCTTCGTAGTTCAGACGTTAGACCAAATTTTTCTTCTCCTGGAAACGTTGACGTGAAGGCGTAAATGGTTTTTGTGAACTCCTTTGCTTCTTTCCACACTTCCAATTTTTCAAAAGAATATATGTACATATTTTTACAATAATATGATAACCTATCAAATTATGATTTACAGAATCAGTGACATAATTATTTTGCCTAGTCGATTATTTGAAAAAGTCAAATGAACAAATCCACAGATTCTCGAAACTTTTGATCAAACTTTATTTTTCTTTCGGCGCTTCCTGAAGAAATCAAAAACGAACCAGCCCGCCAATAAAATTAAAAAATA
>JBCBZE010000244.1:0-5473 GCA_039815505.1 Bacteroidota bacterium
AGCAGGTGTTTGCCGGGGAAGCTACCCGATTGGCCTATATGACCGAGGAGGCCAAAGAAGGTAGGAACGCCTTTTTGGAAAAACGAAAGCCCGATTTTGGTAAGAACAAGTGGATACCTTAGGATTCAGTAGTCAGTAGTCTGTAATCAGTGGTTCTGGGTGGAGGATTGGAGCTGGGAAGGAGCATTTCTTATCCAAAATGGCAATTTATGCTATACTTGCCGTCACCTCGATCGAAATCGAAAGGTTTTAGGGCTTCCGTTATCCGCGCATCAACGAAAGTGTCCCAAACTAAAAAGAGCCCTATCGGTGAGGACAGGACTCTTTTACGAGAACACTATATGAAAATGAAAAAATTAACTCCTTGTTTTTAAATACACTATAAACATACCATCAAAATCGGTTCCAATGAAATTATTGTTGTGAACCCATCGGGTTTTGTGGTGAGCGGCCTCGATTTTGATATGTTCCCGAAATCAGTACTGTAATTTTCAACTTTCTGTTCTCGTTGACCAAGTAGGGAGGTTTTTTGAAGCTTCCGTTATCCGCTAATCAACGAAAGTGTCCCAAACTAAAAAGAGCCCTATCGGTGAGGACAGGACTCTTTTACGAGAACACTATATGAAAATGAAAAAATTAACTCCTTGTTTTTAAATACATGGTAAACATACGAGCAAAACCGACCGTACGGAAATTATTGTTGTGAACCCATCGGGTTTTGTGGTGAGTGGCTTGGGTTTTGATATTTGCCCTTTTACAAGGGGCCTAAAAACGCCCATAAACCATGAGGAGCGGATCCAATTAGCGAATAGCGGCCAAAACTTCCGATAAAAATGCATTGGCATCAAAATCAGGGGCTTCCGCCAATCCGGTACGCACCACTACAAGGTCCTTGGAAGGAATAATAAAGATGCGTTGTCCTTGGTACCCATTTACGGAAAACATATCCCTAGGTACATCCGGGTGCTTTCCACCGGCATTCAACCAAAAATGGGCGCCTGCTTTTTTTGAGGCATCGGCGGGTGTGGTTACATAATCTACCCATGACGGGTCAAAAATAGGTGTTCCGTTCCAATTTCCCTTGTTTAGGTACAACAGACCAAATTTGGCCCAATCCCTGGTATTGGCCCATCCATAGGAAGAACCTACAAAATTACCGGCAAGGTCGGTTTCCAAAAGCATGGAATGCATCCCTATTTTATCGATCAACTCGGTATAGGGAAAATCCAAATACGCCTGATGGTCGGCGAACTGTTTACGCAAGATACCCGATAACATATTGGTGGTCCCCGACGAGTAGTTGCGTACCGTATTGGGTGGTGTGGCGATTTCCGTTTGGCCTTGGGCCTTGGTCATATCACTTTCTAGGAACAGCATTTGCGTTACATCCGAAATTGAACCGTAATCCTCGTCCCACGCCAATCCGCTTTGCATACGCAGTAGATGGTCCAATGTAATCCCCTCACGCGGGTCCTTCCCAATCAGATCCGGATCCGGATGCTCCTTAAAGGGTTTATACGTATCTATATCGATTTTTCCCTGGTACGCCAGAATACCGTAAAGTGTCGCCAAGATACTTTTGGTCATGGACCAGCCCAATATGGGGGTGTCCTTGGTGAATCCGTCCAAATAACGCTCCCCGATAATATGCCCTTTATATACCACCAAAGCGGTACGTGTCTTTCTGGTTTCGGGTTTGGAAAATACCTGATCCAAGGCTTTTTCCAGTTGCGCATAGTCCACATTGGAAAAAACCGTATCCACCGTGCCCTTATTTCCATAAGGAAAGGGGAGGTCATTATCGTTTCGTACCCGTTTGGGGCGTATCCCCTTTTGTATACTACTCTTTTCGCCATTCAATAAAACACAACCGAGACCTTCCCTATAGACCGCCGTACGTTCCATAAGCCCAAAAACCGATGCCGTGGCCGTTTTGGCCTCTTCATCTACGCTTACCTTGGCCAATTTGATCAAGGGGACATTATTGTCGTTTTCGGTGACGGAAGCAGCGGTGCGGTCAGCGATAAAAACGCTGGATGCCATATTTTTAGCGGCATATCCGGAAATAATGTTGAGTTTGGGATAATTGTAGATGGCCGTTCCTATGACGAGGAGCAATACGACCAAAACGATACGTTTAAAAATTTTCATTGAACCGGGGATTGTTGTAATTTTAAGTTACGAATATAATCATTTGCGTTTATGTCCAATATAGGTTTGATCATTGAAGAAAGAAGCAGGGATATCGGGGATTTTTTAGTGGGAAGATTGATTCCTTTTCGTAAAAAGCGCATGATAGGCCCTTTTATCTTTATCGACCATATGGGCCCCACCAAATTGGGGCCAAATACGTATATGGATGTGGATCAGCATCCACATATAGGTCTATCTACCCTAACCTATATGTTGGAAGGCGAGATCATGCATGCCGATAGCATGGGTACCGAGCAGCGGATAAGCCCGGGTTCTGTCAACTGGATGGTGGCGGGTAAGGGGGTCTCCCATACGGAACGCACACCGAACGATCTACGTAACGGGCATAGGTTCACCGCACACGGATATCAGATATGGGTGGCCCTTCCCAAAGATTTGGAAGATATACAACCCGAATTCCATCATATCGCAGCGGATCGATTACCACAATGGAGCGATAAATCGGCACAATTTACCCTGGTAGCAGGTGAAGGTTATGGCCGTACGTCGCCCGTACCCGTGCACTCACCCTTGTTCATGGTAGAAATTAAAAATATGGAAACCTATGTATTGGATACCAAAGGGGCATTGAAAGGGGAAATCGGTATTTGTATTGTAGAAGGGGCCATCGAGGCCTGTGGGGAAACCGTTGAAAAAGGAAATATACTGGTTTCAAAAGTAGAAGATACCTGCCTTATGGTCTTAAAACCCAATAGCCACTTACTCCTTTTTGGTGGGGAGGCCTTTTCCGAGGAACGCCATATCTATTGGAATTTTGTTTCGCAGGACAAAGAGAAGATTGAAAGGGCAAAGGAAGCCTGGAAAAATAAAACATTTCCCATGATGGATGGGGATACCAGCTACGTACCCCTCCCTGGACTATAGTTTCTCCCACATTTTATCAGGACCCAATCTAAAACTGCCCAAATGCCCAAAATTGCATTCATTGGGCGAAATCAAGGAGAGAAAAGTACTTTGATCCTTGGATCGATACAAATGATAGGTCTTGCCAATAATAGGCTCAAAATTGTACCGGGCACTATACACCAGATTATTGTACTCATATTCCTCCATCATTTTTTCGTAGGCCAATCGAATGCTGTCGTATCTGGCCTTAAATTGGTTGTTTGCCCCGATAATTTGGGTGTTTTTCCATGAGGTAACGTCAGGAGGTGTTATTTTAGGGGCGCCCACACCACTGGCATAGGGCAATATGCTTGAGTTGTATTTTTGTGTTTCCTCATCAAAAACAACCTGATCCGGTTTTTTCTTTTCTTTCATAACGGGGCAAAATTAAGTAAAAACAAAGTAATATTTTTGCAAACGGTGTCTTTCATCTTTATCTTTCCTTAACATTGCAATGCCATGAAATCCAAAAGCCTTGTTTTATTTTTTGTGATTTTCACCAGTGGCTGTTCCAACAAGGTCGATGACGATTATGTATGGAAACCCTTGGAGGTGACGGTAACCGCCTATAATTCCCTGTCTTCCCAGACAGATTCGAGTCCTAACCTGGCCGCTTGGGGCGATACCCTGAAGCCCGGTATGAAATGTATTGCCGTATCCAGGGACCTCATAACATTGGGTATAACCCACAATACCATGATCAAAATAGATACCTTTCCAGGGGTGTATCTCGTTAAGGATAAAATGAACCGGCGATGGCGCAATAGGATAGACATCTATATGGGGGAGGACAGACAGAAAGCCAAGCAATGGGGTAGAAAAAAGTTGGTCATTCGGTATGCCGTGAAAAAGGATAGCACAACAACGGAAACGGATACGCCTTGAATTTGTATTTTTACGTAAGAATTCGACAAATGAAGTATTTGTGCTATTCCCTACTGTTTGTTTTGTATGGTTCCTGTGGAGCACCCGCTGCAATGGAGATTGTGGACAAACCGATTGTCTTTGATGAATTGCGGGAACAAATGACCTTGGCGTATCTTTCGGAACGGTATGGTCTGCAGCAGGATTCACCCACCATTGTACCCAAGATGATTGTATTGCACTGGACGGCATTCCCCACTTTGGAACAATCTTTTGGTGCCTTTGAACCCTCCACACTTCCCAATTGGAGACCGGATATAGCAAATATAAGCGGCCTTAATGTGTCGTCTCACTTTCTGGTAGATCAGGATGGAACGATTTATAGATTGATGCCCGAAAATATAATGGCGCGGCATGTCATTGGGTTGAACCATTGTGCCATTGGTATTGAAAATGTAGGCGGTACGGAAGAAGTGCCTTTGACCGATGCACAATTACGATCCAATAGTTGGCTGGTAACATACTTGGCATCCAAATATGACATTGATTATTTGATCGGACATTATGAATACACCAATTTTGAAGGCCATGCCCTGTGGTTGGAAAAGGATGATGGCTATCGTACCCAAAAAACGGACCCTGGAGAAACGTTCCTGGACGAGGTCAAAAAAGCCACGGAACAATTAAATTTTAAACCCACACCTGTATCGCATAAATCCAAACAACGATGAGAATTAAATGGTATTTCCCTTTTGTTTTACTGCTTTTGGTATCGGACATAGGCTGCGCCCAAGAAACAGATATTACCACCTCTTTGTATGAGACCTACGATCAGTTTAAAGAATCCAGTTTGGACAAGCGAAGGATAAAGCACCATGAAATTCAGCCATTGATCGCTCAATATAAAGGCATTCCAAAGTTCAAAGTTCAAAAGGTGGGGAAATCCATTGAAGGTCGGGACCTGCAATTGATCAGTATAGGGTCTGGGGATACCCATGTTTTTCTTTGGTCGCAAATGCATGGTGATGAACCCACCGCCACCCAAGCAATTTTTGATATTTTCAATTTTTTCAACAGTACAAATTTTGAGACGGAAAAGGCGGCGATCTTAAACAATCTTAGTCTGCATTTTTTGCCCATGTTGAACCCGGATGGGGCGGAAGTATATCAGCGTAGAAATACGCTGGGAATCGATATTAATAGGGATGCGCTGCGTTTGCAGTCTCCCGAGGGTAGGGTTCTGAAACGGATAAGGGATAGTCTGGACGCGGATTTTGGCTTTAATCTCCACGATCAAAGCACCTATTACAATGCGGAACTTACCGAAAAACCAGCAACCATATCTTATCTGGCACCTCCTTACAATTATGGAAAGGACATCAACGAGGACCGTGCCAATGCCATGAAGGTCATTGTTTTTATGAATTCCATTATTCAGAAGTACGCCCCGGGACAAGTAGGACGATATAGTGATGATTTTGAACCTAGGGCCTTTGGCGATAATATTCAA
>JBCBZE010000353.1:0-3489 GCA_039815505.1 Bacteroidota bacterium
AAACCGCCGATATGTAAGGGGCCTGTGGGACTAGGAGCAAAACGAACACGGACTTTTTGTCTCATCAATTATAATTTGATGTACAAAGATAAGGCTTGGATGGGCAAGAAAAAATTAAACCTATTGCAGTTTAAAAAGAAATTTAAACCTTCATTTCCGAAGGAATTCTTCTATTCATTACCGAGAACCATAGTGGTGGAAAAAACGACATTACCATGGATGTAGGATATCCAAACGGCATTTGCGGCGATATGTCATGATAATCCAATATTTGATATTTCTTGGATGATTTATAATGATGATCACTATGCCTTGTCAACTCATAAAGTACTATTCTACCTATGACATGATTGCTATTCCAGGAATGGATTTCCCGCACACGTTCATAACGTCCAGAGGGTAGTTTTTTTCGAATTAGGCCGTAGTGTTCAATGTAATTGACGGTTTCCAGCAACAAGAAGCCTACAGTGCCTGCCGCTAGGGCAAATAATAGGCCTATTTTACCGAAAATAAAACCGACAATGGTTAAATATAAAAGTTGAAAAACGGTATACCAGAACATATCGTTTTTCAAGGAAATGAAGGAATGGTCTTCACCTTTAAGCATTTTTAATTGTAGTTTCCAAGCTCCAATATATTGACGGATAACCGAAGTAAACCAAAAGGAATATACCGATTGATTATATTTTGCGGTGGCAGGATCTTCGTTCGTAGCGGCGTTGGCATGGTGCCCAAAGTTATGTTCAATGTAAAAATGCATATAGAGCGAAGGCAATAACAACAATTTGGCCAAATACCTTTCGTTCGTGTTTTGTCGATGACCAAGCTCATGGGCCACGTTTATTCCATTGGTACCAAGCACAATGCCAATTGAAAAAATTAGCCCAATCAGTTCATAATAGGTGTACATATTTGTAGAAATATCAAATAAGGTATAAAGAAGCAACCCGAAAACGATAGGTGCGTTTAGATACAGCATCCAATCAAAAACCTTACTTTTTTTTCGTTCTTCCCGTTCCGCTCCTTCGTAATTTGAAGTATCATGGGGCAGCAAGACCTCTAGTATTGGAATCATAACGAAAGCGTAAAATGGAGTAAAAAAACTCCAATATCCCTTAAAATAGATGCTTATAATAGCAGAAACGGGAATACTCATAGCCGCTAAATACTTCAAATCCTTCATTATATACTTTTTAACAATTTTTTGATACAATATGTTTAGGTAACGGGTATCTTGGTATTAAATATACTTGTTTTTGGAGAGTTATCACAATATACTGGAAAAACTGAATCAGTTCTCTAGAAAGTATTATAACAAGATGCTTGTCAAGGGCATACTGTTGTTCTTGTTTTTTGGACTATTGTTTTTTCTTGGTACGCTTGCATTGGAGTATTTTCTATGGCTAGGTTCCATGGGAAGGTTAATCTTACTGTTATTTTTTATTGGTGTTGAACTCTATTTACTTTTCAGGTATATTCTTACGCCGTTTTTTTATCTCTTTAAATTTAAAGAGGGTATAGATAATAAAGAGGCTTCTCGGTTAATTGGGATCCACTTTCCGGAGGTAGCGGATAAGCTTTATAATTTATTGGATTTAGCGGAGGACGGCGATAGGTCGGAACTTTTAATGGCGAGTATAGAACAACGTTCTAGAAGTTTGGACACCATACCCTTCAGCGAGGCGATTAGTTTCAAGGACAATGTAAAATACATAAAGTATTTGGCTATTCCGGGCTTAATTTTTTGCGCGATATGGTTGTCGGGCAACTTAAGTTCTTTTTTTGGATCTTATGAGCGAGTTGTGAATTATGATTTGGCATATGAACCGCCAGCGCCTTTTTCTTTTAGTTTAATATCGGGTTCTCTGGATATTTTGGAAAGTGAAACCTATCGCGCGGAAGTGATTACGGAAGGTGAGATCAAACCGGAGAATGTTTTTATTGTTATAAAAGGAAAGGAGTTCCTTTTGCAAGAGATGAATGGTTTTTTTCAATATACCTTCTCTCCACCTTTACGCAATACGGATTTTTATTTTAAGGCCAATGGAGTAAACTCCAGAACGTATAAACTTAATGCTTTAAGAACGCCCTCTATTCAGGATTTCAATATTAGTTTGGACTATCCGGATTATACGAATAAACCTACTGAAACTCTTAAAAGTACTGGAAATGCGGTATTTCCCGAGGGCACCAAAGTAACCTGGAAAATTTCCGGTCGACATACCGAAGAAATTCATCTAATTGCGAATGACACCGTATCGCAGTTTTCCAGAAGGGAAGATCTGTTTCAATTTACCAAAAGGGTTTACAATGATTTATCGTATCAATTGGCTACTTCCAATAAGAATGTAAGCCAACATGAGAAGCTGAATTACAGCTTTACGGTATTAAAGGATGCTTATCCCACCATTAAGGCGAAGCAAGTACTGGATTCTTTAGAACCGAATATTGCTTATTACGCCGGTGAGGCCTCTGATGATTATAGGTTGTCATCCATCAGGTTGGTTTGTTACCCTGATAGCGAACCTACCAATAAACAGGTTATCCAGCTTGGGAAGCCGAATGCCAATTTTGACCAGTTTTATTATACGTTCCCATCTGGGCTTAAGTTGGAGCAAGGAAGGAACTATAGTCTTTACTTTGAGGCCACGGACAATGATGCTATCCATAAAGGGAAAACTACAAAGAGTCAGGTTTTCAGCACAGCTGTTTTTGATGATAACCAACTGAAGAACAAACAGTTAGAGCATCAGCAATCTATCATAGACAATCTAGATCGCTCTTTGGAGAAGTTTAAGGAACAAAAAGAGTCCCTTAAGGAAATCAATAGGGAACAGAAAGAAAAGAGTGCTTTAAATTTTAACGAGCAAAATCAAATTAAGGATTTCCTTAAGAAGCAACAGCAACAGGAAAATCTGATGCAAAAGTTTAGTAAACAACTAAAAGATAATCTGGATAAATCAAAAAAGAACGAAGAGCTAAACAAGCTTTTAAAGGAACGTTTGGAACGTCAAGAAATAGAAGCGCGTAAGAATGAAAAGCTGCTGGAAGAATTAAATAAGGTAGCCGATAAAATTGATAAGGAGGAATTGTCCAAACGACTGGAAGAGTTGGGGAAAAAGCAACAGAACAATGAGAGGAATCTGGAGCAGCTCCTGGAATTGACGAAGAGATATTATGTTACGGAAAAGGCATCGCAATTGGCGGAGAAGTTGAACAAACTGGCAGAGGAACAAAAAAGCTTGTCGGAATTGAAACAGAATGATGATTTTTCTTCCAAGGAGCAGAAGAACGTTAACGAAAAATTTAATAATTTATCAAAGGAGCTCGATGAACTCAAGAAGGATAATCAAAATCTGAAGAAACCGCTAAGCTTGGAAATTGATGATGCCAAAAAAGAAAGCGTTAAATCGGATCAGAGGGAGGCTCTCGAGGAAATAAATAAGCAAAAAGGCGAGGAGGAACCATCTGAGGAACGTAAGAAGAATC
>JBCBZE010000099.1:0-10249 GCA_039815505.1 Bacteroidota bacterium
GGCTTTCCGGTTTTTCCACGTTTGGTAAAAATCTGTACCACACCATTACTTGCACGGGAGCCATAAATAGCGGCGGCGGCGGCACCTTTAATTACTTCAATACGTTCTATATCATTGGGATTAATGTCCGCCAGTCTATTTTGACTATTACCTCCTAAATCTATTAGAAGACTTGTTACATTTCCATTAGCGTCAACAAATTCATTACTGGTATTATTAACTATAATACCATCTATTATATAAAGTGGATCGGACGATCCAGATATGGTACTTGAACCTCGTAACCGGATACTAATACCTCCGGCAGGGTCTCCAGAGTTTTGTTGCACTAAGGCACCGGCAATTTTACCGGTTAAGGCCTGATCTACGGCAGTTGCCCCATTGTTTTGAATGTCGGAAGCGCTGACGGTAGAAATTGCATTACCTAAGGTACGCTTGTTGGCACCTGCACCTGTTCCTGTCACAATGACCTCGTCCAAGCTTAATAGATCTTCCACGAGCGAAATATTGGTTGTAATAGTGTCGTTAGACCCTGTGGAAATACTAGTTCTTTGGGTCGTAAACCCCAAATAACTGGTTACCAAGGTGTAGCTCCCAGCTTCTAAGGAAGCAGAAAAGCTATAGTTCCCTTCAAAATCGGTAACACTTCCGAAAGAAGTGTTTTCAATAAAAACGGAAACTCCGGCTATGGGAATTCCATTTCCACTGTCCGTTACGTTCCCTGTAAAGGAATACGGCGAAGTTTGCCCATAGGCAAAAGTACTTGCAGCTATACATAAAACACATAGTATTTTATACAGCAACGTTCCCCCGTTTGAATTCATTTTTTTCATAGAGTGCGTGTTTGAGTTTAGTTAATAATTAAAATTTATAGCGTACAAAACCCTCTATGGCCTCGTACTCCGCCAATCCTAAGGCGTTATATTTTCTAGCGGTTTCTTTGTTTCTTTGCTCGGCTCTTTGCCAAAATTCCCTTTCATCGTTTCCCGGGAACATGGCACTGTCTTTCTGGGATTGATGTTTAAAAATGGCAGTTCTCTTTCTGGCCATATCCTTGGGGCCTATGGGTACAGCCATTTGCATGTCCGCAATATCCCATTCTTGCCATGCACCTCTATATAACCATACATAACAACCCTTTATCCAGTCCGCCTCCTCTTCTACCAATCTATTTACAGCCTGATATATGATTTGGAGGCATACCCTATGTGTTCCATGGGGGTCCGATAAATCTCCGGCAGCAAAGATTTGCTGTGGCTTTATTTTAGTTAAAAGATCATAAGTGATTTTAATATCCGCTTCGGTGTGGGGCTTTTTTTTCACCGTACCAGTTTCGTAAAAAGGTAGGTTCTGGAAGTGCGCATTTTTTTCATCGACTTTACAATAACGACATGCAGATAGAGCTTCCCCTTTTCTAATGAGGCCTTTGAACTTCTGAATTTCCGCACTATCTACTTGTCCGGGCTTTTTATTGTTTAAAAATTCCCTTATTTTCTTAAATTGATTTTGAAGTGTTGTATTATTTTCTTGGATGTCCGTGGCAAAATCCATGAAACGAATGACTTCATCATCAAATACGGCTATGTTACCAGAGGTCTGATAGGCTACATGTACTTCATGTCCCTGATCAACCAGGCGCAGTAGCGTCCCTCCCATGGAAATAACATCATCATCTGGATGAGGACTAAAAATTAAGGCGCTTTTTGGGTATGGATTTTTTCTTTCCGGTCTATGACTGTCATCTGCATTTGGTTTGCCTCCTGGCCAACCCGTAATCGTTCGTTGCAAATCGTTGAATACCTTAAGGTTAATTTGTTCAGCGGAGCCTATTTCGGCAACCAAACTTCCCATACCAAACTCGTTATAATCTTCATTGGTCAGTTTTAGAATAGCCTTGTCCAGTTTTTCGGAAAGCCATATAACAGCTTTTTTGATGAGTAGATCATCCCATTCGCAGTCTCCGACAAGCCATGGAGTGCGTATTCTGGTAAGTGAGGAAGCCGCCGCCTTATCTAAGATAAAATCACAATGTTCGTGATATTGAAGAAAAGTAGCAGGAACCGTTTCCCGTATATTCCCTTCAACGGCCTCTCTTATAATGTCCGATTTTCCTTCGCCCCAAGCCATTAAAATAATCCTTTTGGCATCCATGATGGTGCCAACACCCATAGTAAGTGCCTTGGCGGGTACATTTTCTTGTCCAAAAAAATCACTGGCGGCATCCAAACGGGTTACCCTGTCTAAACGCACCAATCTTGTTTTGCTATTCACGGCGGAACCCGGTTCGTTGAATCCAATATGTCCTGTTCTTCCAATTCCCAGTATTTGAATATCGATACCTCCTACAGCTGCAATTTTTTGCTCATATATTTCACAAAAATCCCTGACCTTCTCTTTTTCCAAGGTACCGTCCGGAATATGTATATGATCTTTGGGAATATCGATATGATCAAATAAATGTTCATTCATAAAACGAACATAACTGTGGATGGAATCTGGTTTCATGGGGAAGTACTCGTCCAAATTAAATGTCACAACGTTTTTGAAACTTAAGCCCTCCTCTTTATGGAACTTCACAAGAAACTCATACACTTTGATGGGAGTGGAACCCGTGGCCATTCCTAAAACTGCTTTTTTCCCCTGTTTTTGTCTATGCCGTATGAGTTCGGCGATTTCGTTGGCCACAAAAAAAGAGGCGTCCTTGGCGTTTTCATGAAGGATGGTCGTAGTTTTCTCAAATTTTTTAGACCCCTCCCCAGGTTTAATTGTTGTGTAGATGTTATCCATTTAAATCCATATTGTGCACTGTGTTCATTTTCAAAGTTATGCAAAAAAATAATAAATTGCTGTTTTTTGCTGTTTTTAATGTAAATAAAATGCAAATAAAGCGTTAAATTCTTTTTTTATGCAATTTTAAACGGCAAATTTGTATTTTTGTGAACAATATGTTAAAAGAAGAGCGTCATCAGATTATTTTGAACGAGGTAAGAATACACAATAGGGTATTGCTTACGGATATTGCAGAACTGTTAAAAGTTTCTGTGGATACGGTCAGGAGGGATATCAAGGAGCTGCATTCCTCAAAAAAATTGAAGAAAGTTCATGGAGGAGCAATCTCTTTAGGTTTTGATAGTTACAATTTTAAGGAGCAACGGATATACTCCTTGGAAGAGAAATCCCAAATAGCCGAAAAAGCCATTGCCTTATTAAAGGACGGACAGGTAATTGTACTTAGTGGGGGTACCACAAACTTGGAATTGGCCAAATTACTGCCTCCAAGACTAAAAATCACCTGTTTTACCCCTAGTCTCCCTGTCGCCATGCAATTAATGACAAAGCCCAATCTTGAAGTTATATTTATAGGTGGAAAATTATCGAATCAGGCGCAGATAACCATAGGTGCCGCAGCTATACAAAATATAGCACAGGTGAAGTTCGATTTGGGTTTTATAGGTACGGGATATTTAGATCCTGTAGATGGCCTTACCGAGTTCGATTGGGATGTAGTACAGATAAAAAGGGCGATTATCGCAGCTTCAAAAAAAACTGTACTTTTGTCCATCTCAGAAAAATTGAATTCCAGTCAGCGGTATAAAACTTGTGATTTAAATGCAATAGATGCATTGATTACCGAATTAAATCCTGACAATAGTTTATTAGTACCGTTTAAAAAACAAAATTTACAATTGCTTTAATACAGTAGAAAGTTGAAACAGCAAAATCGCATTACTGAACAACCCTCAAATTATGATGGTTTGGAACAGATGGATACTTTATCCATTCTTCGGAATATGAACAAGGAAGACCAAAAAATCGCGGACGCCGTTGCCTTGACAATTCCGCAGATTACACTTTTAGTAGACGCTTTGGTAGAGCGTTTTAACAGCGGTGGAAGACTTTTTTATATTGGAGCGGGGACCAGTGGTAGATTAGGTATATTGGATGCCTCGGAGATACCGCCCACCTATGGGATGCCTTATGATAGGGTTATAGGCCTTATCGCAGGTGGTGATTCCGCAATACGTAAAGCCGTGGAGTTTGCCGAGGATGATATTCTGCAGGCATGGAAGGATTTAGAAGCGTTTGATATTTCTGAAAATGATACGGTAATCGGTATAGCCGCATCAGGGACCACGCCTTATGTTATAGGAGGTGTGCAGGACGCCAAGAACAATGGGCTTTTAACGGCTTGCATTACCAACAACCCCAACTCCCCTTTATCCCAAATAGTGAAGATACCCATAGAGGTCAATGTGGGCCCCGAATTTATAACGGGCAGCACCCGGATGAAAAGTGGTACTTCTCAAAAATTAGTGTTGAACATGATTTCCACCGCCTTGATGATTAAAATTGGTAGGGTAAAGGGCAATAAGATGGTAAATATGCAATTAAGTAACAACAAATTGGTGGATCGTGGTGCTAGATATCTAGTAGAGGAACTCCATGTAAATTACGAGAAAGCCGAGGAACTGTTGAAGCAATATGGTTCTGTTAAAAAAGCAATGGACGCAGTTAAAAAATAAACTATTTCACCCCTACGTTAGCTACTTCCTCCTTTGTTACCAATTTATTCGTAGAATTCCCCCAGGAATTTAATATGTAGTTCATGACGTCGGCGACCTCTTCATCGGATAGGCCCATGGGCATCATGGTATTGTTATACGTTACCCCATTGACCACGATCTCGCCGCGTTGGCCATATTTTACCCCAAAAATACTGGCTGCTCTATTTTGCTGTAAATAGTCCGAATTTGCTAGGGGAGGAAAAATACCTTCCACGCCTTCCCCTTTTTCCAGATGACAGTTAACACAAAAGTCAGCATATATCTTTCCGCCCCTTTCCACACTTGCTTTTAGTCCGTCTTCCTGAAATAGGAAAAAAGAAAGACCGATCGTAAACAACATATAAATTACCAGTAAAGTTTTCATAATGCTTAAAGTAATTGTCTAAAAATATCCAATTGGTTTTTCCTTCTCTCCAGACATAGGATGCCATCGGTCAATCATTTCGTTGGAATCAATTTATAAATTCCCTTTCCTTCCACGGCAACGTAAATCAAGCCGTCCGGTCCCTGTTTTACATCGCGTACCCGACCTATATCGGCCATTAACTTTTCACGGTATATCACTTTATTGTTCCTTAATTCCAGACGCTCCAGATACTGATACACCAAAGATCCCACTAAAAGACTTCCTTGCCACCCATCATATTTGTCCGTGCTGACAAAGTCCATTCCACTGGGTGCTATGGAAGGCACCCAATAATACAATGGTTGTTCCATACCTGGCATTTCGGTTTTGTCCGTAATAGAAGATCCACTATAATTGATACCATATGTTATTTGGGGCCAACCATAATTTGCCCCTTTTTTTATAATATTGATCTCGTCCCCTCCACGTGGCCCGTGTTCGTGATTCCACATCTGACCGGTTTCAGGATGTTTTATTAGTCCTTGGGGATTGCGGTGACCAAAACTATAGATAGCGGTTTTAGCTCCTTTTTGGTCGACAAAAGGATTGTCGACCGGGATTTTTCCATCATCGTGCAAGCGATAAATCTTCCCACCATCACGGGTTATGTCCTGTGGATTAATTTCCCTAGCTCCGCGTTCCCCTATGGAAAAAAATAGATAACCTTCATCATTGAACGCTATTCGCGAACCAAAGTGCTGGCCTCTAGTGGTATTGGGAACAGCTTTGTACAGTAACTTTTTGTTTATCAGTTTGTTATTGTCCAATTGGGCCCTCATAAGAGCCGTGTGCCCACCTTTTTCCTTACCTTCAGAGGAGGCATAACTAATGTAGAGCCAACCATTGGTTTCATAGTTTGGGTGTAGTTCAATATCCAAAAGGCCGCCTTGACCTCTCAAATAAACATTGGGCACATTTTCAACGGTTGTTTTTTTGCCATTTTCGAAGTGAATAATTTCCCCGCTTTTTTCCGTAATTAGCATACTTCCATCGGGTAAAAATGCCATACCCCATGGAACTTGCAATCCTTTGACCAAAAGTTGTGCTGAAAACACAGATTTTGAAGGTGTATGTATCTCATTTTCAGGTTTCTGAGCACACGAAAAACTAAACGCTACAACGAAAAAATAAAGAGGTACAATACTATTTTTCATACTTTAACGTTAAGGTAATAAATTAAGGTAGCCCTTTATAGGCTAAAGATAAAGAGAAAATATAAGTTTAAACAATTACGCTAAAGAATAGATCTGACCCCGAATCAAGTGTATTCTTGCTAAAATACGACTTAACCTATGCTCCCAAAAAAAACAAAGCATCCTTTGTATGCTATGCTATTGATCTCGCTGTCGATAGTATGTACTTCAGCCATAGCAAATACCAAAGTTTACGAGTTTATTACCGAAATCGCATCGGTCACCAATACCTCTAAAGTTGCTCCTGATGTCCGGACCCTGGAAGATGTTGATAACAACAATTTCGCTACCTCCAAATCTATGGACGTTCGAGAGGAAAACTCGGTAGCGGCAGCACCAATGTTTATGACCATCATTCAAGGTGCCGATGAAGATGCAATTTGCCCTAATGATGGTAGTACGGTCGCAAAGTTCTTTCTTTGCGGAACTAGTGATGTAAGAACTTTAACACTAAGTCAAAGCGGAAGTTCATATCAATGGCAAAGATTGGATGCATCCTGTGCACCTTCCGTACTGGATGATTGCACCAATACTACCAATTCTTGCTACAATACGGTAGGTACCAATGCAACCTATAACTTGGATTCATCGGGAGAGTTCAGGGTACGTGTTGATTCTGGACAATTTTTTTATTTTAAATCAACATTAAACCCCCTTGACCCACAACTGATCAAAGAGGACATAGAATGTGGTAATCCCGGAAGAGTGGAAATTACCAATGTACCCGCCGGATATGAATATAGTTTAAACAGTGCTACGGGTCCTTTTCAAACCGATCCGTTTTTTGATATCAATACACCCGGAACCTACACAGTTTTTGTTCGTTTACAAGGTGTTTCGGCCAGTACATGTATATTTCCATCCAATGAGGTCACTATTCAAGATTTGGATATCACCGTGGATGTTACCGCAAATGATATACTTTGTAGTGGAGAATTGGGTAGTATAGATGTATCCGTTTCCGGTGTACCCGGTTTTTATACGTATCGACTAATAAATGGTGGCGTAACCGTAGATACATTTGGACCGGATGCCGCCTCTTCCTATACCTTCGCCAACGTAAGCGCCGGAAATTATAGTATAAGGGTAGAAACCAATAACTGCTCGGAATTGGTTACTTTGGACATTAATGGAGATCCAATTGCCATAGGTGATGGTATAGCGCCCCTTGCGGTTTCCGCGACTACATCCGATAGTTTTGGTTGTGGGGCCACTTCCGTAGATGTAACCATAGATGTTACCGGAGGTACCGCTCCTTACACCTATACCGTAAACGGTGGACCACCTAGTGCTCCTTTTACGGGAACTGATACTTTTTCCGTACCACCACCGGGAGCCACATATAATATTGTGGTAGAGGACGTCAATGGTTGTACCTTGCCCGCTTCCGTAGATGTATTGGACATACCACCACCGGTAGTCAACCCTATCCCGGAAGACGCCAATTGCGGTGGGGCCAATGATGGTAGAATTACGGTGGATATAATTAACGGTTTTGGGTATAATCTGGATTTTAGTATAACGGGTGGTGCCCCATTTCAAAACAGTAATGTATTTTCCGATCTTGCCCCTGGCTCGTATGATGTAGTGGTAAGATACCAACAAGATACGTTTACATGTACCACAACTCCTGTAGCAGTGGCCGTGGGAACGCCCTCTACAATTTTAGGAACTGCCACACCCGATAGCACGCCTACTTGTATCAATGAAACTGGCGGACAGATAACAATCTCTGGAGTCTCTGGAGGTGTAGGCCCTTATGAATTCAGTATTGGCGCGGGCTTTAGTGCTACCACTACTTTTACCAATTTGGGAGTAGGTACGTATATCCCTCAGATACGGGATGCCAATAACTGTGTGGAAACGCTACCCGCCATAACATTCAATGCCCTTAACAAACCCACCGATTTGGATTTTACGGTTTCGAGCATTGATTGTGCTACTAGCACAGCTTCTGTCACGGTAACGGAAACGGGAGGTACAGGCCCATATACCTATGAAATTATTGCTCCAGCAGGCAGTGTTGTCAATAACGGTGTTAATCCTGTTTTTACTGGATTGGGACTGGGTACCTATACGTTTAGGGTAACCGATTCCGAGAGTTGTTCTTATGAGGAAAATTTTGCTATAACCGATATTAGCTCTATTGCAGCAACTGCCCAACAAACCCAAGTAGTACGTTGTGTTGGGGAAAATAACGGGGAAGGTCGCTTTTTGGTAGATGGTTTTGATACCACCTACAGCTATCAAATAGATGCAGGCCCGGTAATTACAGGCGAAACGGCGGGTATAATCCCTTTGACCGGACTTACAGTAGGTAGTTATACCATTACGGTAACCGATGAGGATACGAATTGTACGGATACGGCCACTTTGGTCATCCAAGAACCTTCTGTCGCCCTTGCCATAAGTAGTTTAAACGTTACCGATATGAGTTGTCAAAACGGTAATGTAGGTAGTGTTACGGTCAATGTTGTTGGTGGATGGGGAGGTTATAGATATACCTTGGATAGACCCGCCCCTTTACCGGACCTGGGCCCTAAAAATGGCAGAACATTTTCTAACTTGACGGCGGGAGGATTATATACGGTAACCGTTGAGGATGCCAATGGTTGTACGGTAACGGATACGTTTACTTTAACACCTTTGGATTCCCCGGTATTGACCATAGACACCGCAGCTTCCGATTATTGCTATGACAATACCGATTTTGCTACCATTGCGGTCAATGCTACTTTGGGTGTTGCTCCGTATCAGTTTAGAATTAATGGGGGGCCTTTAGGGGGTAGTAGTACCTTTAACAATCTTACTCCGGGCACCTACAATATAGAAGTCATAGATGTTAATGACTGTAGGGACGATGTCACTGTTACCATAGAACCTGAAATTACGGCCAATGCCTCGATCATTACACAATTAAACTGTGGCGGACCGGATGCCAGGATTCGTGTGAACATCAATAATGGATATCCTTCGGGCGGTGACTATAATTTTTATGAGGTTAGCGTTAATGGCGGTGCATATACCAGTACCATGACCAATATTACCGGTAATTCCTTCATATTCAACATTCCGAATGATGGGTCGATTACAGCAGATACTACCTTCCAGTTTTTGGTTACGGATAGTAGGGATTGTCCAACGGAGACCAACGTAGTTATCATTTCCCCTCCGGAAACTATTGCAGGAACCGCAGTGGGTACCGATACAGTTTGTGGAGATGCTACAACGGGAACGGTAACCGTTACGGCAGATACCACACAAGGTGTTCCTCCTTATGAATTCAGTAATGATGGAGGTACTACTTTTGGAACACAAAATGTATTTACCGGTTATGCACCGGGAACGTATAATGATTTTATGGTACGGGATAGCAGGGGATGTACAAGTCCCATACTTTCGGCTACTATTGGTGCCAGTTTGGCCGTCGATGCAGATGTTAGCCCCGTAGACGCCGTTTGTACGGCCACTGTTATAGAGGGGGCGATCAACGTAAATAGCGTGGCCAATGGTACTCCTAATTTTACCTATACTTTGGAAGATATCAATGGGGTTGTGCTAACCACAGTGGGTCCAACGGCCAGTACCACGGCTAATTTCCCAAATATAGCCCCAGGAACATATACCGTAGTCACTACAGATGCAACGGGTTGTGAAGATAGGGATGTGGTTATTGTAGCACAAAATGAATTGGATCTTATTCCATTAGACCCACCCCCCGTTAACTGTACGGACCCCTTTATCAGCTATAGGTTACAGGCCGTTGGTGGAACGGGACCCTACTTCTTTAGATTGGTAGGTGATCCAAGCCCTCCCGTGTTAGCGAATGATAATGGTTTTGATATTCACAATTTTGCAGGTTTAGTGGCGTTTGGTGTAACCTATTTCGTTGAGGTAACCGACAATTTGGGCTGCGTATATATAGAACAGATAGATCCCATAACACCACCAAGCCCTGTGGACGTAACTGCCACGGCTAGTACGGCCTCTTGTGATGTCGCTGGCAATGGTGTTATAAACTATACGGTTGATGGTCTGGTGAATAATCCTGCAAACTTTACCGTTACCCTGGAAAATACAGATAC
>JBCBZE010000426.1:0-2144 GCA_039815505.1 Bacteroidota bacterium
CACGGCCAAACTAACGGATAATGGAACATTAAATTCCTATGAAGTTCACTATCCCGAACTAAAACGAACGTTAGTTATCAACTATACAAAGGATTTTCCCTATACTATTGAGAGTTGGTCGGAAATCGCTAGAAGCGGATTCGGACCTAATGCAAAATTGCTTACCTCGACCGCTAAAAAAATCAGTAGCATAAAAACCGCATATTGGGGACAGAATGGAAACGATGATCTACATTTAAGGGATAGTTTAGGTTTATAGCATATATGGAGGACCTCTTAATAAATTACCAAAAAGAAATCATAGGATCGGTTATATGCATCACTGTTTTGATGATTCTACGCTTCATAAGCTCCCAAGCCATCCGCAAGGTTGGGAAACTAAGTAATATTAGCCCGGTCCGTACCCGTTTGGTCAACAAATATGTTTCCATAGGGCTTACCACCCTAAGTATGGTTGCACTTGTTTTTGTATGGGGGGTTAATTTTAGGGAGCTGGGACTTATCTTCTCTTCCATTTTTGCGGTAATCGGCGTGGCTCTTTTTGCTTCATGGTCTATTTTAAGCAATATCACCGCCGGTATTATCCTGTTCTTTTATTTTCCTTTCAAAATAGGGGACCGTATCCGTATCCAGGATAAGGATTTTCCCGAAGAGGCCGTTATTGAGGATATAAAAGCCTTTCATGTACATCTGATAAAGGAGAATGGGGAATTATTGACCTATCCCAATAGTTTAATGCTACAAAAAGGAGTCGTACTTATTCAAAGCCAAGGAGACCTTATTGAGGGTGACCAAAGTTTGTAGACCTGTTAAAGAAGTTCTAAAAGTTATTGGGAGGTACGTAAACTTTCTATCTTTGGTTACCAACAAAACATCCATCCTATGCGTAAATTTTGGGCCTATTGCATTGTAATGCTTGTTGCTGCCCCCATTACCTTGGCCCAAGCACCTAAAAAACTTTCTTCTTCCGAGATATATCATTCTTTACAAAAACTTAATTTTCTTGGAACTGCATTATATGTTGCGGCACACCCTGATGATGAGAATACGAGATTAATTTCCTATCTCTCCAATGAAGTAAAGGCTAAAACAGTTTATTTATCACTTACCAGAGGGGATGGTGGACAAAACCTGATAGGTCCCGAACTCAGGGAACAGTTGGGTGTACTTCGTACACAGGAACTGTTGGCCGCACGGAGAATAGATGGGGGGGAACAGTTTTTTACCCGGGCCAATGACTTTGGTTTTTCCAAGCATCCCAAGGAGACTTTGAGGATTTGGGACAAAGAGATCATTTTGGGAGATGTTATATGGGTCATACGAAATTTAAAACCGGATATCATCATTAACCGTTTTGATCATAGAACCCCTGGGTCTACCCATGGGCATCATACCGCCTCGGCGATGTTGAGTTTGGAGGCCTTTGATTTGGCAAATAATAAGGAAGCTTACCCCGATCAATTGAACAAGACCGAAGTTTGGAAGCCAAAACGTGCTTTTTTTAACACATCTTGGTGGTTTTATGGGAGTAGGGAGAATTTTGAAAAAGCGGATAAATCCAATATGATGAGCTTTGATATAGGGGTGTATTACCCATTAAAAGGCCTTTCCAACAACGAGATAGCTTCCATGTCCAGCAGCCAGCATTTATGCCAAGGTTTTGGTAGACTTAGCACTAGGGGAGCACAAAACGAATATATTGAGTTGGTGAAGGGGGATTTACCCAAAGATAAGAAGAACCCATTCGATGGCATAAATACCAAATGGTCCCGAGTAGCTGGTGGGGAAGCCATTGGGGAACTGTTATATGATATAGAGAAAAATTTTGATTTTATAGACCCGTCCAGGCATCTGGCTCAGCTTGTGGAAGCCTATAAAATGCTTCAGGGCATATCTGATGAGCATTGGAAAAACATGAAGTCCAAGGAACTTAGGGATATCATTGTAGCCGTATCCGGACTGTATTTGGAAGCGTCCTCGGAAGAATCGTTTACAAACCCCGGAAGCACGCTTAAGGTCAATGTTGAGGCCCTGAATAGAAGCAACAGTGATATTGTCCTGTCTTCCGTGGCTGTTTCAACCCAAAAATTGTTGGATAATTCCGTTCGTTTGGAGGAAAATAAAAAAACGGTTCTGACACTGGA
>JBCBZE010000399.1:0-2707 GCA_039815505.1 Bacteroidota bacterium
ATGAAAATTTAGAGAAATTTAAAACCTGGCTTGCCAATAATGAACTATATGTGTTTACCATGAACGGTTTTCCATATGGTAATTTTCACAATGAACAAGTGAAAGATAAGGTGCATGCCCCTGATTGGACCACCAATGAGCGTGTAACCTATACCAAACGATTGTTTGACCAATTGGCTTTTTTACTTCCCAATGATATTTCTGGCGGTATATCCACATCGCCCATTAGCTATAAGCACTGGCATAATTCGGATGAATCAATGGACTTGGCCTTTAAAAAAGGAGCGAAACATTTGTCAGAAATTATAGAACATTTATATACCATCGAAAAAGAAACGGGAAAGTATCTTCATTTAGATATAGAACCGGAACCAGATGGGTTATTGGAAAATAGCGATGAAGTGGTTCGTTTTTTTGAAGATTATCTTATACCCATAGCAAAAGACTATATGAAGGAACATCTAGGTTTGGAAGGAGATGTTGTCCAAACACTGATATATAGATATATGACCGTTTGTTATGATATTTGCCATTTTTCCCTCGCCTATGAAGAACCAAGGAAGACCTTTGAAAAATTTAAAACGGCAGGTATTCACATAGGTAAGATTCAGGTCAGTTCTGCTTTGAAGATAATTTTTAACGATAGGGAAAGAGATGAAATATGGGAATCGCTTGCACTTTTTAATGAATCGACCTACCTACATCAAGTAACAGAAAAAGTCGGTGACAAAGTTGTAACGTACAATGATTTACCAGTGGTTCTAAGGGAAAAGAAAAAATTTTCAGAACTAAGGGCGCATTTTCATGTCCCTATTTTTTTGGAAAGATTTGATAAGCTCTATGCTACCCAAGACCAGATTCTTAAGGTTATCGACTGTTTAAAAAGTGATACGGTTTCCCGTCACTTGGAAATTGAAACCTACACTTGGGAGGTATTGCCTGATGCGTTGAAAACAGATTTATCCGAATGCATCATTAGGGAAATTCAATGGTTAAAGAGTAAATTGTAGTAGTATACATGAAAAAAACCGTTGTACTTAATGTGGTAGGGTTGACCCATCGTTTGATCGGGGAACATACCCCTTTTATAAAGTCTTTTTTAGAAAGCGGCGTATCCACTAAAATCTCTCCTGTTTTGCCTGCTGTCACCTGTTCGGCCCAAGCTTCGTACGTGACTGGAAAATGGCCTTCCGAGCATGGAATTGTTGGTAATGGTTGGTATTTTAAAGAAGAGTGCGAGGTAAAATTTTGGCGACAGTCCAACAAGCTTGTCCAAAGTGAAAGGCTATGGGAAAAGCTTAAGAAAATGGATGATGATTTTACATGTGCCAATCTTTTTTGGTGGTATAATATGTACTCCACCATTGACTATAGCGTTACACCAAGGCCCAATTATTTGGCGGACGGAAGAAAAATACCGGATGTTTATTCCCATCCCCCGGGTTTGAGGGATACGCTTCAAAACGAGTTGGGTACTTTCCCCTTGTTTCATTTTTGGGGTCCCAAGACTTCCATTAAGTCCAGTCAATGGATCGCTGATGCGGCCATAAAAACAGATGGTTTACACGATCCTACACTAACATTGATCTATTTGCCCCACCTAGATTATAATCTGCAAAGGCATGGGCTTGATTTCAATAAAATCGGTAAGGATTTAAGGGAAATAGACGCAGTGGTAAAGCAATTGGTGACCCACTATCAGCAGTCGCAGGCGAACATTATCTTGCTTTCGGAATACGGAATAACCAATGTAAATAGACCGGTACATTTAAACAGGGTACTTAGGGAAAATGGATATTTGGCCATAAGGGAAGAACGTGGATTGGAATTGTTGGATGCCGGTGCCAGTAGGGCATTTGCCGTTTCAGATCATCAAATCGCACATATTTATTTAAAGGATAAATCGTTGACACATGAGGTTAAGGCGGTGTTGGAACATATAGATGGAGTGGGCAAGGTGCTGGTCGATGATCAAATTAAGGAAGCAAAACTAAATCATAATAGGTGTGGAGATGTAGTTGCAATTGCTGAAACGGATTCATGGTTTACCTATTATTATTGGTTCAATGATAAAAAAGCTCCCGACTTTGCCACGATGGTAGATATTCATAAAAAACCGGGTTATGACCCGGTAGAGATGTTTACAAATCCCAAAGACCGGTTGGTTATGGCCAAGGTTGCCTGGAAATTGTTGCGAAAAAAAATGGGCTTTAGAACATTAATGAACATTATTCCCTTGGATGCCTCACTGGTCAAAGGTTCTCACGGCGCCCTGCCCCATGATAGCAATGATTATCCTATACTGATTAGTAATAATGGTGATTACATTCAAAAACCGTCCATAGAAGCTATTGAGGTTTTTAGTATATTGGAGAATCATATTTTAAACAATTGACCGTCCATGCGTATATTTTTGAGAACACTATCCTTAATTTTTGCCATACTCTTTGTATGGGCCGCCTATGTGCAGTATAATGATCCGGATGCTTTGCTTTGGTATGCCGTTTATGGCGTCGCGGCATTGGCCTCCTTACTCTTCTTTTTCAATAAACTTAATTATTTTATAGCTGCAACCTTGTGCGTAGGATACCTCATAGGTGCCTTTGTAATATGGCCGGTAAAATTTGAAGGGGTCTCCATAGGCGAAGGGGACATTACAAACATTGAGCGGGGAAGGGAATCTTTAGGCTTGTTGGTAGTGGCCTTG
>JBCBZE010000082.1:0-11337 GCA_039815505.1 Bacteroidota bacterium
GACTCGGTGCGCTTTATTTTTCTCAAATACGTCAGGGCTTCATCGGAATTTTCAAAACTGGCATAGGTGACTTGGTGAAGACCATAATTGTTTACGCCTAGATAAGAAGCATCGAATCCTCTTTTTATAAGTTGATTTACCTTTTTGTTGGCATTTTTCTGTATACGGAAAGCACCGGCAATAATATGGTGTCTTCCTGTATTCTTTTTTACCACATCCAATGTAAGACTGGGTAATTCCAAGGGTGCGGTATTAAAAAAAGTTGCCTCTTGGATGTTTTTAGAGACGACTACCTGTGCCTCTTCCTGTGCCAATTGCTGTTTGCCTA
This sequence comes from Bacteroidota bacterium, assembly GCA_039815505.1. Taxonomy (GTDB): domain Bacteria; phylum Bacteroidota; class Bacteroidia; order Flavobacteriales; family Flavobacteriaceae; genus CANLWN01. The sequence goes on from JBCBZE010000082.1 coordinate 329, forward strand.
AACTTTCATTATAAAATCGGTAGCCGGTAAGACCTGTAGAAAGTGCTAACAAAAGTATGGCGGCATATTTTAGGTAAGGCCTATAGGACGTTTCCTTTCGTTGTTCCGGTGTAATAATGAACGGTATTTTTTCTTCCAATGTTACCACTTCATCCTTCAGCGACTCCCTTATCACGGGAACTGAAACGAAGGAAGACATTCCAAAAGACGCCGTTAAATAATTAGTTTGATAGGAAGGTTGAAACTGAACTTTTCCTTCCTGATTCAACCATAATTCTCCAATATTGGGAAGCACTAACCGTTCTTTTTTTAATTGTTGTTTCCATAGTTTGGCCGTGCCTGTTACGCTTTGAAGCATTTCTTCATAGCTGGTGTCTTCAGCATCTGCCATATAGGCAACCAATAAACCATCATTGGAGGATAATTGCTCATTAAAAGAGATGATTTTGGACGGAGGGTAAAAGGCGTTGGTCGTCTCATGGATTACCGCTGATTTCATTTGTGTCAAAAAAGCACCAAACTCGGGTACAACCACGCAGTTATACCGATAAAGCAGCTCACCTATATAATGTTCCGTTCCCATAAGGACAAATATTATAAAAATTACAAAGGTTCAAAACCCTTCACATAACTTTTTATTAACATTATATTTTATGTATTTTGTGGATAACTAAGATAAAAACACACATAAATGACTAAGGATGAACTGGTTGCAATCCTAAGATTACAAAGCATTCCAAATATTGGTGATGTTTCCGCCAAGAAATTGATTTCCCATTGCGGTAGTCCAAATGCAGTTTTTGAGGATAAAATGCAACACCTCCTTCGTATCGATGGAATAGGAAAACTTACTGTACAACACTTATATAATGGGTTACATTTAGAGGCGGCAGAGGAAGAATATGAATTTATTCAAAAACATGATATTGCCTTTTCTTATTTCATGGACAACGACTACCCCAACTATCTTAAGCATTGTGCAGATGGTCCATTGTTAATTTTTAAACGTGGAAAAATAAACTTGGAAGGCAGAAAAATAATCAGTGTGGTCGGTACACGGAACATAACCAATTATGGTATGGCCTTTTGTGAGGAATTTATTGCTGATTTGGCCCCATTAAATCCTGTTATCGTTAGTGGATTCGCATATGGAGTAGATATTTGTATACAAAAAGCAGCTATAAAACATGGCCTACAGACCATTGGTTGTTTGGCCCATGGATTAAACCAAATATATCCTAAACCCCACTCCAAATATATGTCCGAAGTGGAAAAAAATGGTGGTTTTTTTACAGAGTTTTGGAGTACGAGCCATCCGGAACGAGAAAATTTTTTAAAGCGTAACCGTATTATTGCCGGTATGAGCGAAGCTACCATCGTAGTGGAGTCGGCTGAAAAAGGAGGGAGTCTTGTAACTGCAGATATTGCCCATAGTTATAATAGGGATGTTTTTGCCGTTCCCGGACGTGCAAAGGATAAATACAGTGTAGGTTGCAATAACCTCATAAAACAGCAAAAAGCCCATATGTTAACTTCGGCCGGGGATTTAATTTATCTAATGGATTGGGAAATACAGGAAAAGAAGGTACAACCGCTTCAAAAAGAGCTGTTCCTTGATTTGAACACCAACGAACAAGTTATTTATTCTTATTTACAAAAAGAGGGAAAACAACTTTTGGACAGTATTGCCTTGGATTGTCGATTACCTGTTTTTAAGGTTTCCTCCACCCTATTGAATATGGAAATAAAAGGTATCATACGACCATTACCTGGAAAGTTATTCGAAGCTATTTAGGTTTAGCATTCATATGGAGAAAACTTTTTAAAAGACCAATTGGTTTGTTAAAGCGGATAAAAACCCTTTCAAACCATTCATTAAAGCGTTTTATCGATGAAATATCCTTGCAAACCAGGGATGATTTGGAATGCGTTACTTTAATTAAGATGCAAAACCAACTGTTTAGTCTTTTAGAGCTTTTCTAGTACCCTATCTTATTTCTAACTCTTTCCAGGACAATACTGGCTACTTTTTTAGCCTTTTCGGCACCTACATCCAAGACTTCGTCCACTTCTTTCGGATGATTCATGTAATAATGGAACTTTTCTCTAGCTTCGCCAAATTTTTCCAGTATAAGCTCAAACAATGCCTGTTTTGCATGCCCATATCCGTAGTTGCCGTTTACATAATTGGATCGCATTTCAGTTATTTGCATATCCGAAGCCAATATTTTATACAGCGCAAATACATTATCGGTATCAGGGTTTTTGGATTGTTCAACCGGCGTGCTATCTGTCTTTATGCCCATAATCTGTTTTCGAAGCTTCTTGTCTGGAAGGAAAATGTCGATTATATTCCCTTTACTTTTGCTCATTTTTCCACCATCCGTTCCAGGAACATACATTGTATCCTCTTGCACTTTGGCGTTGGGAAGTACAAAGGTTTCCCCTAATTTGGCATGAAATCTGGACGCTACATCCCTGGTCATCTCCAAATGTTGAAGTTGATCTTTACCGACCGGGACAATATCTGCATCGTATAATAAGATATCTGCGGCCATTAACATAGGGTACAAAAACAAACCCGCGTTAACATCTTCCAATCGGTCAGCCTTATCCTTAAAGGAATGAGCCAAAGTAAGCCGCTGATAGGGAAAAAAACAACTAAGATACCATGAGAGTTCTGTTACTTGGGGAACATTACTTTGCCTGTAAAAAACGGTTTTGTCTATATCCAGTCCAAAGGCAAGCCATGCGGCTGCGGTAGCATAGGTGTTGTTTCTAAGCTCATCCCCATCCTTGATCTGAGTTAGCGAATGCATATCCGCAATGAAAAGGAATGATTCATTACTTGGATCATCCGCCATTTTAATAGCGGGCATAATCGCCCCCAATATGTTACCAAGGTGGGGAGTTCCCGTGCTTTGTATTCCTGTTAAGATTCTTGCCATTTATGAAAATTGAAACATTGACAAAGGTAAAAGAATTCATAAAAAATATGGTATACGGGTAGAAGTAAAAAAAAATCATAAAATACCTAAAGGTATAATCCAAAGTTCGATTTTAAAAAGGAACTTGCTTGCCTCTAAATAAAAAATAACAGGGAGAAATTAGTATTTTTGATTTCATGCTTTCCCTCCTTAAGAACATAGGCCATATTGGTTACCGAATTTGGTTCTATATTTTGGTCACCCTCCCTATTGTATTGTTCTTTCCTATTTTACTGATATCCACCTTAAATGAAAAATGGTATCCCCATTTTTTTTGGTTGGCACGTAATCTATGGGCTAAACCTATTTTATATGGAATGGGGTGTTTTCCCAAAATTGTCTGGGAAGAAAGGATGCAGCGGAAAAAAAGCTATATGCTGGTGGCAAACCATACGAGCATGTTGGATATTATGTTGATGCTATGGGTAAGTACCAATCCATTTGTCTTCGTAGGAAAGAAAGAATTGGTGAAAATCCCCATTTTTGGATTCTTTTACAAGCGAGTCTGCATAATGGTAGACCGCGAAGATAGTAGAAGCAGAACAGGAGTTTATATGAGGGCGCAACGAAGGTTAAAGCAAGGATTGAGTATTTGTATATTTCCCGAGGGCGGTGTTCCTGATGAACATATTTTATTGGATGAATTTAAGGATGGGGCCTTTAAAATGACCATTGCCCATAAAATACCGGTTGTTCCCATTACGTTCTTGGACAATAAAAAACGATTTTCCTTTACTTTTTTAAGTGGAGGTCCAGGAATGATTAGGGTTAAGGTACATTCTTTTTTTAAGACCAACGAACTAGTGGAGAGTCAAAAATCCAAGCTACGGGAAGAAGTCAGGGCGGTTATTTTAGGAGAGCTTAAAATGGATATGAAGCAACAAAAAACGCCCCACATTGCTGCGGGGCGTTAAAGGCGTTATTGCATGGGGCAATAACTAACCTAACCAACTTCTTCACTGCCAAATGGCTTCAATAGAGATTTAAAACTTATAATTTATACCACTATATATACCTACCGAGAAAGGATTAAAATTACCTGCGGTCTCGGAAAAGGTGTTTAATTGGTATTTAAATACGGGCTCTACACTTAGCTGTACTTTTGGATTAAATTTATAATTTACGCCGAAACCAATGTTTGTGCTAAAATTTACACTATTGATATTATTGGCTTCACCTACTTCCGTAGTAAGCCCATTGGATACAAGGGTAATGGAATTATCAACCAAGAACAATGAACTTAAACCCCCTACAAGGTTAACCCCGATCTTTTTATCAATAAGCGCGTAATTAAGTTCAATAGGTACTTCTAGATACCCAAATTCCTGCACCATCCTTCCTTCAAGGGCGGTAGGTGTAGTTGCATTAAACTCAAAGATGGCATCTTGTGCTTCTGGAACGCCACCGTCTACTTTGCTTTGTACAACTAAATTTCTGGATGTACTGGAATAATCTATATTATCTATTAGGTCGTTTGTGGAACCGTCCAACGAAGAGGAAAAAGCAATATCATTGGTGTCATAGCCATAATCCACCTTATGGATACCTGTGCGAACACTAAGCTTTTTACTCACCTCGTAAGAAACAGAAAGTCCATAACTAAGATTAACGGTACCCGACTTGGAATTTGAAGCAAAATTGGAATGTATAGGCGAACCTTCTCCAAATGAATCAAAAAATACAGGCGCAACATTAGGCCCAATAGACCATTTGCCTTGGGTATTTTCTACGATTAACATTTCTTCTTCTTCTTCCTGTTTTGCAATTTCATCGAAAATTGATTTTTTAGTGCTTATTGTATCCATTTTCTTTTGGTTATCGACCTTAGCAATTCCTTCCTTCTTACCTGTCCCTTCTTCAAGAATACCCTTATTTTTGAAGCGTTTGTCCCGTTGGGACATATCACCTTTTTCTTTTGAATTACCCACAACAGTTTCCAAACCATCTTTGTTGCCATTAATCAAAGCATCGTTCTTTTTTGTCTCTGGAATGTCTGTAGTGGATTTATCGTTGCTGTTGATCGACTGTGCAATAATTTGATTTCCAGGTTTTTGATTTAAGATTTTATTTTCGTGTTTTTCCTTTCGGGAATCTGCCACTTGGTTTTTTTCAGGAATCGTTTGGCCCAAAGAGGGTTCTTCGGTTTTAGCATCAGGTTCATTAATCTTCTTTGGAGATATTGCTATCTTCTCCGTATTTTCATCGGTTACTTCAAAATCTTCATTGATTTGATTGTTACTTTTTTTCCCTTTTGGGGTTTCCATATTTTCGATATCAGTGATGGTATTTTCATTTGATTCATTAAATGCAAATGGATTTATAACGTAAAATACTATGGTCAACAAAGCGGCCACACCACCAAGTTTCCACCAGATGGGGATAACCTTGCGGGATTTTTTCCTCTGATCTAAAGAAGTCTCAATGGCTTTCCAGACTTTTTCATCCGGAACCTCATCGAAGCCTTTTAACTTCTCATGAAACAAATCATCTATTTTCTTCTTACTCATTATGCAATGAATTATGCAATTATATTTTCTTTTTCTTGAATCTTTTTTTAATCATGTAACCCATCCCTTAAGAAAGATGAGCATACCAACAATTATCCTAGTCCTATCGGTTTCTATTTTTTCTTTTAATATCATCCTTGCTCTTGCCAAATTGGATTTTGACGTCCCAGAGGATGTTCCCAAAAGAGCGGCAATCTCTTTGTGGGAGTGACCGTCCAAAACATATAGATTAAAGGTTAATCTATATTTATTTGGCAATTCCTGTATGTATTTAAGGAGCGTGGATAATCCAATATCCGTATATGATGTATCCACATCTATTTCCTCGGGTATATTTTCGGAAACAACGTTTAAATACTCTTCCTTTCTATACTTTTGTAGCACAGTATTGATAGTTACTCTTTTTATCCAACCTTCAAAAGAGCCTTTAAATTTGTATTGTCCAATTTTTTCATAGATGGTCATAAAGCTATCATGCAGATTATCTTCCGCTTCGGTTTTATTACGCGAGTATTTAAGGCATATACCAAACAGTATACTGGAATACTTCCTGTATAATTGTTCCTGTGCGCCTCTATCGCCTTTTTGGCAATTGCTTATGAGTTTGTCATCCAGACTCAAAATATTTGTTGGTTAGATTATTAAGGTTTAATTAATTGGTCGGTATATTGTTTACAGGTACTTCTATTTCCAAAAACTGCGAATTTCCATCAGCGTCCTCTCCTGTCCAGAAACGGAATACGTAGGTTTCGGAAAACAGGGCAACAAATTGAAAAGATGCATCTACTTCCGTGATGGACTGCTCGCATACCTGATCGGTTCGCGAGGAACCAATGGCTACCACGTTACGTACGGTAGCAGCTGGGTTGCCAATATCAAAACCTTCGAAAGCGGTACAACCGTTGGGTCTTAAATAGGTTACCCGTATTTCATGGGTCTGATTAATATCAAAAGCTTCTGGAAGTTCTGCGCTTACTATCTGTAAGGATACAAAATTAAAGTTAGGTCCATCATCAATACTACAAGAGTTTAGAGATAGGATTACCAATAAAATGAATAGAAAGGAACATACCTTCTTCATAATCATCCTTAGTTTACAGTAAAGATGTTATGTAAAGGTAAAGGTTGCGTAGATAGGGTCAAAATCCCATTTATAATAGGACAAACAACAAAAATTAGTCTTTAACAGTACTTATAGCTTCCTTAATTTTAGCCTCTAGTTCCTCAAATAGCTCGGGATTATCCTGTAAAAGTGCCTTAACAGCATCTCTTCCCTGCCCTAACTTGGTATCCCCATAGCTAAACCATGAACCGCTTTTCTTAATAATTTCATATTCTACCCCTAGGTCCAATACCTCACCTACCTTGGAAATACCTTCCCCATACATAATATCGAACTCCGTGGTCCTAAATGGCGGCGCTACCTTGTTCTTCACGACCTTTACACGGGTTTTATTCCCTTGTACACCTCCATCGGTATCCTTGATTTGTGTGGACCTCCTAATATCCAAACGTACCGAGGCATAAAATTTAAGTGCATTACCGCCCGTGGTAGTTTCAGGATTTCCAAACATTACTCCAATTTTTTCACGTAATTGGTTAATGAAGATTACGGTACAATTGGTTTTACTTATCGAGCCTGTTAGCTTTCGTAGTGCCTGGGACATTAACCGTGCATGCAATCCCATTTTGGAATCGCCCATTTCTCCTTCAATTTCACTTTTAGGGGTCAGGGCGGCTACAGAATCTATAATGACAATATCAATAGCACCCGAACGAATTAAATTGTCGGCAATTTCCAATGCCTGTTCACCGTTGTCCGGTTGGGAAATTATTAAATTATCGATATCCACCCCCAATTTTTTGGCGTAAAAACGGTCAAAAGCATGTTCCGCATCTATAAAGGCCGCAATCCCACCATTTTTTTGGGCTTCTGCAATGGCATGAAGGGTCAGGGTAGTTTTACCTGAAGATTCGGGACCATAAATTTCAATGACCCGTCCACGCGGATAGCCACCAACTCCCAAAGCAATATCGAGTCCCAAAGAACCGGACGGAATCACCTCCACATCTTCGATTACACTATCCCCCATTTTCATGACAGCCCCTTTACCATAGGTTTTGTCCAGTTTATCCAATGTAAGTTTAAGGGCCTTTAATTTTGCGTCTTTTTCGGAACTCATTTCATATCGTGTTAGGGACGCTAAATTACCATTTCTTTTTTCATATTACAATGCGGACGCAACCTTTTTAAAAAAGCTGCATCTAGGTTAAAAAAGTGCCATATTCTTAAAAATATACCATTGTTTTATATAGACTTTGGGCAACGTTGGCCACCATCCTAGGTTTAATTCTATGAAAAAGAAAATATATGGAGTGGTCTTAAAAGAGCCCTGAAATTTTCAGGGCTCTTTTTATTTTTCAAATCATGATTATCCTTATTTTTGCGCTGTAAATTCATTTGTTAACTTAACTATTGGTATAGCATGCAACTGTACAATACATTAAGTGCAAGGGAAAGGGAGGCTCTTATCGAGGAGGCGGGTAAGGAACGGCTTACAATTTCTTTCTATACCTACGCACATATTGGCAATCCATCAATTTTTCGAAATCACTTATTTATTCATTGGAACGAACTGGATGTTCTAGGTCGAATTTATGTGGCCCATGAAGGTATCAATGCCCAATTATCCGTTCCTGCCGAAAATTTCGAGGCTTTTAAGGCGCATTTGGACACGATTACTTTTTTGGTGAACGTACGCCTTAATATTGCCATAGAACAAGACGATAAATCTTTTTTAAAACTTAAGGTAAAGGTCCGTAAAAAGATTGTGGCCGATGGCCTGGATGATGGCACATTTGATGTAACCAATAAAGGAATCCATGTCAATGCCCAAGAATTCAACGAACTCATTGATGACCCGGAAACTATCTTAGTGGATATGCGTAATCATTACGAAAGTGAAATAGGTCATTTCAAGAACGCCATTACACCCGATGTCGATACTTTTAGAGACTCCTTGGATATTATTGAAAAGGATTTGGCCGATTATAAAGAGGATAAAAAATTGGTAATGTATTGCACAGGAGGTATTCGTTGTGAAAAAGCAAGTGCCTATTATAAACACAAAGGTTTTAAAAAAGTATACCAATTGGAAGGGGGGATTATAGAATATACCAGACAGGTAGAGCAAAAGCAATTGGAGAATAAGTTTTTGGGTAAAAACTTTGTTTTTGACCATAGAAGGGGCGAGCGTATTTCAGAACATATTATAGCACAATGCCACCAATGCGGCAATCCATGTGATACCCACGTAAATTGCGCCAATGAAGCTTGTCATCTGCTTTTTATACAATGTGAGGATTGCGCCAAAGCTATGGATAATTGTTGTTCAATAGAATGCAAGGATATTCATTCCTTGCCTTTTGAGGAACAAAAGAAACTAAGAAAAGGAAAAACGGTCAGCAATAAAATTTTCAAAAAAGGCCGTTCGGAAGTATTAAAGTATAAAAAATAGCGGTAAAAACTTACGCCTAAAGCTACTTCGAAACTGTTTTCCAACTTTCATCACATTAAAAAAACACTATCTTTACGTTTAAGTATATTATGAACCTATTTTAGTAAAAATCAAGGATTTTTACTAAACCAACATACAAAATATGGGTTGTAGCAGTTGTTCAACTGGTAAAGATGGACAACCACGTGGATGCAAGAACAATGGTACTTGTGGCACCGATGGTTGTAATAAATTAACTGTGTTTGATTGGCTTTCCAACATGTCCCTCCCCAATGGGGAAAAAGCATTTGATTGCGTTGAGGTCCGTTTTAAAAATAGCAGAAAAGAATTCTTCAGAAACACTGAAAACCTATCACTTTCCATAGGTGATATAGTGGCAACGCAGGCCAAATCGGGTCATGATGTGGGGATGGTTACCTTAACTGGGGAACTGGTGAAGGTACAGATGAAAAAGAAAAAAACCGACAGTGCCGACAACGAGCTTCCTAAAATATATAGAAAAGCCTCCCAGAAGGATATAAATATGTGGCAGAAGTGTCGGGATAGGGAAGAGGAAATAAAAAAACGTTCTCGCGAGATTGCCATTATCTTGGGCCTGCAAATGAAAATTTCAGATGTAGAGTTTCAAGGGGACGGATCCAAAGCAACGTTTTATTACACGGCTGAGGATAGAGTAGATTTTAGACAGCTCATCAAGGATATGGCCAAGGCATTTGGTATTCGTATAGAGATGAGACAAATCGGTTATCGTCAGGAGGCTCAGCGCTTGGGAGGCATAGGTTCTTGTGGTAGGGAATTGTGTTGTTCCACATGGCTTACGGATTTTAGATCGGTCAGTACGGCGGCGGCACGTTACCAACAACTTTCTTTAAACCCCCAAAAATTAGCGGGCCAATGTGGTAAGCTTAAATGTTGTCTGAACTATGAACTGGATGTTTACTTGGAAGCGCTCAAAGATTTTCCCTCGCAGGACAGTAAACTGTTCACGGAAAAGGGTCTGGCTTTTTGTCAGAAAACGGATATTTTTAAAGGAATACTCTGGTTTTCGTATAAAGATGAACCGGCCAATTGGCATACGTTGACCAAGGAACAGGTACATGAAATCTTGATAAAGAACAAGAAAAAGGAAAAGGTTGCCAGCTTAGAGGAATATGCAGCGGACAATATACAGGAAGAAAGAGTAGTGTTCGAAAACGTAGTAGGACAGGATAGCCTTACCCGTTTTGATAAGCCTAAGAATAAAAGAAAAAGAAATAAAAACAAAAAGAGGAGAAATAATAGAAAAAGGCCCATTAAGAATGCTTAGAACTTCACTAGCTATATTATTTGTTGTGCTATTGGTTTCCTGTAATGAAAATTTAGTTTTTTCCGAGTTTAAATCCATGGAAGGGAATAGTTGGAGCAAGGAAAACACATTAGAGTTTACTTTTTCCAAACTAGATTCCGTAACCACCCATAACATCTTTATTACGGTACGGAACGATGATACTTTTCCGTATAGCAATCTTTTTTTGATTACCGAACTCAATTTTCCAAGCGGTAAGACCGTTAAGGATACATTGGAGTATGAAATGGCATTGCCAGATGGACAATGGTTGGGTAAAGGCTATGGAAGTATTAAGGAAAGTAAATTGTGGTATAAGGAAAACATCGTTTTTTCGGATACGGGCGTATATACCTTACTATTATCTCATGCGATGCGAAAGAACGGCTCGGCAAATGGGGTAATTGATTTAAAGGGAATCACGGATGTTGGTTTCGAAATTGAGAAAAGTAAGTAATAAACTATGGCAAAAGCTGCTAAGAAAAAACAGAACAACGGCTTTTTTAAATTTATTAAATGGTTCTGGATACTGTTCACTTCTGGAATATTATTTGGATTCCTTATTTTTTTGTTGGCCGCATGGGGGGTGTTTGGCGAAATGCCCACTTTTGAGCGCTTAGAGAATCCACAAACAAATTTGGCCACTGAGATTATTTCGGCCGATGGGGAAACC
>JBCBZE010000339.1:0-3730 GCA_039815505.1 Bacteroidota bacterium
CTTATTATTTACCGCACAAAGTAGGAAAATTAGTACTATATAGGAAATTATTGTTGTGAAACGGTCTATTTTGTTAGGCTCTTATAAGTTCATTCATTTCCCAATATCTAAGAACATTTTCCAACTTTTCTTCATAATCCTCATATTTTAAAGGCTTTATAACGTATCCGGCTATGCCGATCCTATAACATTCCAATAAATCCGTTCTATTTTCGGATGTTGTTAAAATAATTGTTGGAAGGTATTTAAGAACATCATCCTCTTTCAATATCTTTAAAAATTCCAAACCACTCATTCTGGGCATATTAAGATCTAAGAGAACAATATCGGGAAGTTGACTTTCACCCCTTAAAATCTCCAAAGCCTCTTCTCCATTCTTTGCCTCGGTAATCTTATGTTTTAACCGAAGCTTGGAAACCGTTCGTTGCAGTTTCATGGTCTCTATGACATCATCTTCTATGAATAATACGTTCATCACAGTTATTTTAATTAAGCAACAAACTTGCATAATAATGAATAAAACTTTGATCTGGTGTAGACGAATGGAAATTAAGTGTAGACGAATGGAAGTTTTATGTAGATTGATTTTTTTTGATATACAAGCAAAAACACACGATCCACAACAAAATGGATGCTTCTATGATTCTCTGATAAAGACCAACATAATTCCCCTTAGGGTCTGAAAACAAAACAAATACAAAGCAGGCAGCTAAAAGTCCCGATAGAAGCGTTACCAAGGAAATAGTTTTCCCTTGGGGCCAATCTTTGGACCTTATACCGATTACAACCAAACTTAACGGAACTGTCATGTATATCAAAACGGCCACAAGGTTATGTATCAATTGTGAAATACTGGGATTTATCAACTCCGGGTTGCACCCCATATCACAAGGAAAAATACTTACTATTATAGTCCCTAAACCATAAAAAACCGCCACACTCCAAAAACCCATACGTGTAAGTCTGGAACCGGGCACAGCTTTGGGCGCTAAAAAAGCAAAAAATGCTATGAGCAATCCGGACGGTACGTATCCAACATATCTTAGATACACCCCATACCGTGTCCCTGAAGCGTAGCTTTCACTGATGTATTGATGTATGTGGCTATACCCGTCAAATTGTAATCCCCCTAGAACAACGGTAATGACAAACCATAAAACCCCGATTATCCCAGTCCAAAAAATAGTCTTACCATACATATATCACCTAATTTTCGAAGATTAGTTTCCCCACATTCTGTTCCAAAGTCCTACTAAAATTTGCTTTCCGTCCAACCCTGTTTTTCGGGTTTCCTCTACTCTAATTCCCTTTCCTTCGGGTATAAGTTTATAACTGAATACAAATCTTTTCTCCTCAGGGTCCAGACTCATTAAACCAAAACGCAAATCATTAAAATACAACTGTCCTTTTTTCTCGGTAATAATGAACCATCCCTCTGCAATTTGTATGAGACGACCAACCTTATCGTTCCCGGATAAATGTCCCAATAATTGATGATTTTTGGCATAGGACCGAAACTGGATAGGTCGGGAATCAAAAAGGGAATATTCCCCTATGAGATAAGCGTCTCCGACATCTACGTTGGCTGTCCATAAAAATGAGTTCATCGGGGTAGGCCGGGTTGTTATTTCTTTATACGTTATTTGCTGTTCCTCAAGATGATCAATAAACCTTTGGTAGGTTATTCCTTTTAAAACAAGAGTGACCAAAAGATAGGAACTACTTACCGTAAGCCCTATAGTATTCCATTTACGCCTTTGGGGGTCTTTTCGATTTCTTCGCATAGCTAGAATCAGAAATAAAAGGAAGGGCAGCGTATATAAAGGATCGATCACAAATATGTTCTGAAAGGCCAAACGTATGTTAAAAGGCCAAAATAATTGAGTGCCCCAAGTAGTAAAAGCATCCAACATAGGATGCGTACACAAACCCCAGAACATGAGCCATGACCAGTCTTTCCAATCTGCTTCCTGTTTACGTTCAATTCTAGATATGAGAAATCCAAATACCGGGGCAAACAGGATGCTGAAAACAATGGAATGACTAAAACCCCTATGCAGCTCAATAGTTGTGACGGTATCGGTAAAAAAGCGTACTAGTACATCCAAATCGGGAATAGTACCCGCTATGGCACCATAGAGCACGGCCTTATTCCCTACTTTCTTACCTAATACAGCCTCGCCGACCGCGGCACCCAATACAATTTGTGTAAGTGAATCCAAGAATGCTGTTTTATGGAAGCTCCCCTTCGCAAGAAGGAAAACCCAATTAATTTACGATTTCCATTTTTTTTAATAAAAATGAGGCGTTCATATTTTTACAAATCCCTCGTTTAAATATATAATCGAAGTGTAATTCATCATTAATAATCTCTGCATCAAAGTAATAATTCTCTACCGAAGTAATTTCATTGGCCAACTCGCACAAACTTAGATCATGTGTCGCAATGATACCCGTAGATTGGGAGGCGACCAGCTTTTCCACAAATTTTCTGGAACCTATTGCCTTATCCGTGCTATTGGTGCCTTTCAAGATTTCATCCAACACAATGAAATAATTATCTTCTTCGATTTCATCAACAATGAATTTTAGACGTTTTAGTTCGGAAAAGAAGTAAGACTCATCATCGGTAAGCGAGTCAGAGGTACGCATACTGGTAATCAATTTTATGGGTGAATATTCTGAAGCAACCGCGCAAACCGGAAGGCCTACATTCCCCATGATAATCTGCAGGGAAACCGTTCTGAGAAAAGTGCTTTTCCCGGCCATGTTTGCGCCGGTAACAATAAAAAACTTTTCGTCGTTGATTTGAATATCACTGGCCACACTTTTTTTGGGATCCAACAAAGGGTGAGCGGCACCTTTGAGCTTTAAAACAATTTTGCCGTCCGATATTTTAGGGAAAACATAATTGGGGTGGTTAAAGCCAAAGTTCCCAAGACTGCTATAAGCATCAAAAAAAGCAATGGTATTGAACCATTGCTCTACGGACGAACCGTGGTTTTGGATCCATTCTTCTATCTTGTAACAATGGCTTAGGCTTCTAAGAAAAAGTCCGTTTGCAAAAATTAAATAGATCAAATTGTTGTTTTGATCCAGACCTCCCAGTAATTTTGAAAATTCCTGAATGGTCAAAGAGGTTTTCCTTCCTTTACTTAAAATATGGGCGCGCTCTTTTTGTAACCATTCGGAGGTAAATACGGTATCTTCTATGAAAACGAGCAATTTATTGTATTGTTGAAATGTATGCAGGATTTTAGATATGTCCGAGACTAGTTTAGTAATTTTCCTTCCATAGGCAGCTGTTATCATCAAGCCAAAAAGCACCCAATAAATCAATATTGAATCTGGCACATAATTCAAAAAATAAAGTGCAAAAACTCCTATGGACAATACCGAGAAAAGGAGCGGAACATATCTCATGAGTGCTGGAACAAAGGATGTATGGGAATTTATCCATTGTATGATCGTTGCGGTTGAAGTCTCTACTTTTGCCATATGCGCAGTGGCCATGAAACGCTGACGCCACACTACCAATTGAGCCAGTTCTTTTATTGCATCCTGTTTTTGTGGAATATGGTCTATACTGTTTTGGGTCAGTATTTTCGCTAACATCCTGCTTCCCTCCCGCAAGCTTGTTCTATTGCAGTATTGGTAAAAAGAACCCTTCCCGAACAGGTCTATATCCCGACTGTAATAGTGCTTTGGATCCTTAAATTCCCCACCGTCC
>JBCBZE010000119.1:0-9022 GCA_039815505.1 Bacteroidota bacterium
ATCCCGACCAAAGTTTGGAAAATGCTCGAATGTGCTGGTTGTTGAAAAAGCAACTACCCATGAAGAACGGATTTGTAACATATGAGAAGAGTGATCTGAACATCCGAGAAAAATAATATGCTTTAAGGAGCGTTTTTCCCGTCAATTCCCTACTACGGGGAAATAATCGCCTATAAAATATAATCCGTACTGATAAAGTTGGATAGTTTGGTTTCTAACAATTTTTCCAAAATTTCATTGTTCAATTCATTATCCTTGGAAGCCACAAATGTCCTGATGGAAAAAGACCGTAAGGCGTCATGCACACTTAAGGTGGCTACCGCGGAGTCCTTTCTGCCCGTAAAGGGGTATACATCGGGTCCTCGTTGACAGGAGCTGTTTAGGTTAACCCTACAGACCAAATTGGCCAATGTATCTATCAAGGGAGCCAAGGCATAGACATCCTTGCCAAATAAACTTACCTGCTGCCCATAATTGGACTCCGCCATATCATCCAAGGGCTCTTGGATATCGGAAAATGAAAGAATGGGAATTACCGGGCCAAATTGCTCTTCCCCATATACCAGCATATCCTTGGTAACAGGATATAAAACTGCGGGCCATATGAAATTATCTGTTTGCTCCCCACCTTTTTTGTTCAGGACTTTTGCCCCTTTTTCCTTGGCATCGGTTATAAGGGAATCAATGTAATCCGGTTTAGCAGGCTCCGGTAGGGGTGTCAGCTGTACCCCATCTTCCCAAGGGTTTCCGAATTTCATGGCATCTACCCTTTCTGAAAACCTCTTATTAAACTCTTCAACAATATCTTCATGTACATAAATAACCTTTAGCGCGGTACAACGCTGGCCATTATAGGACAGTGATCCAGCAATACATTCGTTAATGGCCAAGTCTAAATCCGCATCGGGAAGCACAATGGCCGGATTTTTGGCTTCCAGCCCCAAAACCAGTCGTAGTCGGTTACTTTTGGGATGTTGGTCCTGAAGGGCATTAGCGGATGAACTATGACCGATCAAGGCAAGTACGTCTACCTTACCAGTTTCCATAATAGGGCCTGCAATAGCCCTACCACGTCCAAATAGGATGTTAACCACACCTTTGGGGAAACTTTCCTGAAAAGCCTCTATAAGTGGTGATATCAACAATACGCCGTGTTTAGCTGGTTTAAATACAGCCGTGTTGCCCATTATGATTGCAGGAATAAGCAGGCAAAATGTTTCGTTCAAGGGATAATTATAGGGTCCTAGGCAAAGTACGACCCCCAAAGGTCCCCTTCTAATATGTGCATGGACCCCCGAGTTTTTCCGAAACTTGGCCGAATTTCTATCCAATTCCTTATAGTCCTCTATGGTATCATAAATATAATCTACGGTTCGGTCAAATTCCTTTTGGGAGTCGGCCAACGTCTTCCCGATTTCCCACATTAACAATTTTACCACCTCCTCGCGCTTTGTCTTCATCTTTTCAACAAAGGTCTCCATACATTCGATCCGTTCCCTAACGCGCATAGTCGGCCAAGTTCCCTGGCCTTTATTATATGCCTTTAAAGCCGCATCTAACGAATCCAGGGCCTCGGGCTCCCCCATAGTGGGAATACTGCCTAATAGCGTGGGCGCATAGGTGTCCGTTGAAGAAATAGTAGAAAACACGTCCGATGTCGTACCGTTCCATTGTTTTAATTCGCCATTCACCAAATACGTTTTTTGATGTATGGGTTCCGTAATCCTATATTCAGCCGGAATTGTGGTTGGTGTTCTGTCCATACTATGCTCTTTTGATACCAAAGTTAATTTAGACGATCGGCTTCATTGCCGTCATGGAGGCTCGTAATCTTGCCCCAACAATCTCCACGGGATGTTCCCGCAATGCTTTATTTACCTTAATCAATTTCACATTGTCCACACCATTATCCGCTTCTTCCCCATAATACTTTCCTATGACATCGGTATGCACTCGTTTCATGAAATCCCCTAATAACGGTTTGCAGGCATGATCAAACAAATAACATCCATACTCCGCCGTATCCGAAATGACCCTGTTCATCTCAAACAATTTTTTTCGGGCTATGGTATTGGCGATCAAAGGGGTTTCGTGCAAGGATTCGTAATAAGCGGATTCGGCAATTATCCCGGATTCAGTCATGGATTCAAAAGCCAATTCCACTCCGGCACGTACCAAGGCCACCATTAACACGCCATGGTCATAATATTCCTGTTCGGAAATATTATCGGTACCTGCCGCTGTTTTTTCAAAAGCGGTTTCCCCGGTTTCCGCTCTCCATTGCAAAAGGTTTTTATCATCATTGGCCCAATCTTCCATCATGGTCCTGGAAAAATGCCCTTCCATAATATCGTCCATATGCTTTTGAAACAACGGACGCATAATATCCTTAAGCTCTTCGGACAAATCAAATGCTTTTATTTTAGCCGGATTGGACAAGCGGTCCATCATGTTGGTAATACCCCCATACTTTAGGCCCTCGGTTATCGTTTCCCAACCGTATTGAATTAGCTTGGACGCATAACCTGGGGCTATACCCTCTGCTATCATTTTATCAAAACAAAGTATGGAGCCCGTTTGCAACAGACCGCAAAGAATGGTCTGCTCTCCCATAAGATCCGATTTTACCTCTGCCACAAAGGAGGACTCCAAAACACCGGCCTTATGTCCTCCCGTACCTGCCGCATAGGCTTTAGCCTGTTCCAAGCCTTTTCCTTCCGGATCGTTTTCCGGATGAACGGCGATCAATGTGGGTACCCCAAAACCTCTTTTATACTCTTCACGTACTTCGGAACCCGGACTTTTAGGGGCCACCATGATTACCGTAAGATCCTTGCGGACTTGCATTCCTTCCTCTACGATATTAAATCCATGGGAATAGGACAAGGTAGCGCCTTGCTTCATCAATGGCATTACGGCATCGACGACATTGGAATGTTGCTTGTCCGGTGTTAAGTTGATGACCAGATCGGCAATGGGAATCAATACTTCATACGTATCTACCGTAAAACCGTTCTCTTTTGCATTTTTGTAGGATTGGCGTTGTTCCTTTATGGCCGCTTCACGAAGCGCGTACGAGATATCCAATCCCGAATCCCTCATATTAAGGCCCTGGTTAAGTCCCTGTGCGCCACAACCCACAATGACTATTTTCTTTCCCTTTAAAGCCGATACACCATCGGAAAACTCGGCAGGTTCCATAAACCTACATTTTCCCAATTGATTTAGTTGTTCCCGTAAGGATAAGGTATTGAAGTAGTTTGCCATTTTAATGATTCGTTTTATGCTTTATTGATTAGTTGTTTGAAATTCGTTTAATAATGCCGTAATCTGCATCTCTGCCTTTGATACGGCTATTCGTCCAGAGCGTACAAACTGCATAATCCCATACGGTTTCAACAATTGATACATTTCATCGATTTCCCCCCTTCTACCGGTCTTGGCCAATACAAAGAATTCCCTGGACACCGTAACGATTTGTGCGTTACTTTCTTTAATGATATTTTGAATCTGACGCTCATCGAACAATAGACTTGAAGCTATCTTGAATATCGCGGATTCCTGATAAATGGTTTCATCATCGGTATGATAGAAGGCTTTGATGACTTCGATCTGCTTTTCTATTTGTCCTACGATCTTACGTGTCCAATCTTCCGTGGTAAATACCACTATAGTAAACTTGGATACATGCTCAATTTCTGATTTTGAGACGTTTAGACTTTCTATATTGATGTGTCTTTTTAAGAATATACCCGATATTCTATTCAATAACCCTACATTGTTTTCGGAATACACCGATATGGTAAACCATTTATTTTCCATTCTTTTTTAAACTAAGTATTATCCGTTTGATCGCGGTCGAAAACTAAAATCATGTCTACAATGACCTCCGGTCCGTACTCGAAGGGGGCACAATGTCAACATCTTCTCGTGGCCACGATCAATCCTGTGGACCAATTAATTTTTGTACAATTAAAATCATTTCTGTTCTCCAGATAATCAGTAAGTCTATCTACATGTTCTTGATGACCTTCTGGCCAGTTGGGTTGGGCGTTCATATCATCGATGACATAAAAACCGCCTACTTTTACCAAATCAAGGACCTCCTCAATTTCACTGTACTTTCCGGGCCATGCATCTGCAAAAATCAAATCGAACTTTTCACCCTTATAATTTTTTAACCATTTAGTACCATCGGCACATATGATTTCTACGCGTTTATCCCCACCAAAATAGGTGTTCGCAATTTTAACTAGGTCTGGGTCATTATCTATGGTGATCAGTTTGGATACTTGATCCATTCCGGCAATCATCCATACCAATGAAAGTCCTATTCCCGTCCCCAGCTCCAAAAAATTAGCATTGGGTTTTGCCGTAATCAAGGTTTTGAGTAAAGATCCCATATGGATATCCGAAGGCATGGTAAATCCGATTTCAACGGACTTTCGTTGAATCTCTTCATACATATGGGGTACGTCAAGAATATGGGAGTCCATCATGTATTTCATTTATTTTAATCTGATATCGGATACGGAAGCACCGGAAGGAATCATAGGAAAGACATTATCCTCTTTCTCTACCTTAACTTCCAAGAAATACGGTTTTTTCGATGCCATCATTTCTTGAACGGTTGCCCTTAAATCTTTACGTTCGCTTACTCTTTTTGCTTCGATATGATAACCTTCGGCAATCTTTACAAAATCCGGATTGGTCATGACGGTGGACGCATACCTGCTCTCAAAAAACAATTCTTGCCATTGCCGCACCATACCCAAATGGTCATTGTTCAGTACCACAATCTTTACGGGAACATTATGTTGAAAGATCACACCCAATTCCTGAATGGTCATTTGATAACCACCATCCCCTATGATCGCGACCACTTCCCGGTCCATAGCACCCATTTTGGCTCCGATCGCCGCAGGTAAGGCAAACCCCATAGTTCCCAATCCGCCGGAAGTAATATTACTTTTGGATTGTTTAAACTTGGCGTATCTACACGCCACCATTTGGTGTTGGCCTACATCGGTCACGATTACCGCCTTATTTTCAGAGGCCAAATTAATTTCCTCTATCACCTCACCCATGGTTAGCCCCGCTTTAGTGGGATGCACATCGTTCTTGATCACCGTATCAAATTCGATCTTATATTTTTCCTTAAACTCATTATGCCATACATCATGATGGTTTTCCTTGATCATGGGTAATAATAAATTCAAAGTTTCTTTGGCATTTCCCAAAACGGCTATATCGGCCTTAACGTTTTTATTGATCTCCGCGGGATCTATTTCGAAATGAATCACTTTGGCCTGTTTGGCATAGGTGTCCAGACTTCCCGTGACCCGATCATCAAATCGCATTCCAATGGCGATCAATACATCGCATTCATTGGTCAATACATTGGGGCCATAATTTCCATGCATACCTACCATGCCTACATTTAAAGGGTGATCGGTATCCATTGCTGAAAGTCCTAAAATTGTCCATGCCGCCGGTATGCCACCTTTTTCCACCAACGCTTTCAATTGTTCTTCCGCTTCTCCCAAAATTACACCCTGACCATAAACGATATACGGCTTTTTTGCAGTGTTTATCATTGCAGCAGCTTGCTCAATGGCTAGCAGGTCAGGTTTGGGAACGGGACTATAGCTCCTTACCCCCAAACAGGGCTCATAACTAAATTCAAACTCATCGAATTGAGCATTTTTGGTAATATCCACTAAAACCGGACCTGGCCTGCCGGATTGGGCTATATAAAAAGCTTTGGCCAAAATCTCGGGAATTTCCGAAGCCTTGGTAATTTGGTAATTCCATTTGGTAACCGGGGTGGATATACCAATAATATCGGTTTCCTGAAAAGCGTCGGATCCCAATAAATGCCTGGGAACCTGCCCGGTAATACATACGATTGGTGTAGAATCTATTTGGGCATCTGCCAAACCGGTGACCAAATTCGTTGCTCCAGGGCCCGAGGTAGCCATGGCCACGCCCACTTTGCCCGTAACCCTGGCATATCCTTGGGCAGCATGTGTTGCCCCTTGTTCATGCCTCGTTAGAATGTGGGTCAATTTATCCTGAAACTTATATAATTCGTCATAAACGGGCATAATAGCACCTCCCGGGTAACCATATATTAAACTTACCCCCTCGGCCAATAAACAGTGTATTATTGCTTCCGCCCCACTTATCGTAATGGCTTTTGGGCGGTTTTGACCCACCTTTTTCTCTTTTATTGTTTCCATATTATATTTCATCGGTAACACAACCTTCGGAGGCGGATGAAACCGTTTTAGCATATTTATATAAACTTCCTTTTCTTACTTTGAGCGGAGGTTGTTGCCATTTCGCTTTACGATGGGCGATTTCCTCATCGGACAGCTCTACGGAAATACTATTTTTCTCTGCATCTATGGTGACGATGTCACCATCCTGCAATAGTCCGATCATACCGCCATCCTGAGCTTCCGGCGCTACATGGCCTACCACAAAGCCGTGGGTACCTCCTGAAAAACGTCCGTCGGTAATCAATGCCACATCTTTGCCCAGTCCTGCTCCCATTATAGCCGCTGTTGGCTTTAACATTTCCGGCATTCCCGGTCCACCCTTGGGGCCTTCGTAGCGTATCACCACTACATCTCCTTTCTCGACCATTCCCTTTCCAATGCCATCATTGGCCAAAAACTCATCATTGAATACCTTGGCAGGTCCCGAAAAGAACAATCCTTCTTTACCGGTTATTTTTGCCACGGCTCCCTCAGCTGCTAGATTACCATATAAAATACGAATGTGCCCTGTTTCCTTGATGGGGTTGTCCAAAGGCTTTATCACCTGCTGTCCTTGGGATAGACTTGGTATACTGGATAAATTCTCTGCGACGGTTTTCCCCGTAACGGTTAAACAATCCCCGTGTAACATACCGTGCTCCAACATAAACTTCATTACAGCCGGTGTACCCCCTACCCGATGCACATCTTCCATTAAAAATTTTCCACTCGGTTTTAAATCCGCAAGAAAAGGCGTGGTATCGCTTATTTTTTGAAAATCGTCCAAGGTAAACTCAATTTCCGCCGCTTTGGCAATAGCCAAAAAGTGCAATACCGCATTAGTTGAGCCTCCCATGACCGTAATCAATCGTACCGCATTTTCAAGGGACTTTCGAGTAACAATATCACTTGGTTTAATATCATTTTCCAGTAAATGTCGCAAGGCCTTACCGGAAACTATACAACCTTGCTTTTTTTCATCGCCTATGGCCGGATTGGACGAATTATAGGGCATTGCCATGCCTAAAGCTTCTATGGCGGAGGCCATGGTATTTGCCGTATACATGCCACCACAAGCGCCGGCCCCGGGACAGGCATTATGAATTACCCCTTTATAATCGGTCTCGGTCATAGTGCCCGCTACTTTTTCTCCCCATGCTTCAAAAGCGGAGACCACGTCCAATTTTTTATCCTTGTAGCAACCTGAAGCAATGGTGCCCCCGTATACCAAGACAGAGGGTCTATTTAAACGGATCATGGCCATCAGTGCTCCCGGCATATTTTTGTCACAACCTACAATAGTGACCAAACCATCATAATTCATGGCCTGTACCACCGTTTCCATCGAATCGGCTATGATATCTCGGGAAGGTAGTGAGTATCGCATTCCATACGTACCCATGGAGATACCGTCGCTCACCCCTATGGTATTAAAAATAAGACCAACTAGATCCGAAGCGTTAATTCCTTCCTTTACATCCTTGGCCAAATCATTTAAGTGCATATTGCAAGGATTACCCTCATAGCCGGTACTGCCGATTCCGATCAAGGGTTTTTCCATATCTTCATCGGTAAGCCCTATCGCATGCAACATAGCCTGTGCAGCAGGTTGTGTAGGGTCTTGGGTAACATTTTTACTGTATTTATTGAGTTCCATCAAAGGATACGGTTGAAATTTATAAATAGTATACTATTCAAAGATATATTTTTCCCATACCCTATAATTTTAACATGAAGAACAGGTTTAAATTCAATTTTGTGATTATCAATTTATTTATCTGAAAATCAATTATATACATATGTATTTCATATCATATTCAATAAGTTGACAAGCTTGCGGAATTGTATTGCTTTAGTTCTAAAAAGATGAAATATTATTTTTTTACATTTGGATATGATGAACGAGATACAAGAATTAATAGGACAGCAAAGAGTTTTTTTCTCATCCCAAGCCACCAAGGATCTATCTTTTAGGCGGAAAATCCTAAAAAAACTAAGACAGGAGATCATAGCGCGCGAGGATGCCATTTGCAATGCCCTACATGCCGATTTTAAAAAACCAAGGTTTGAAAGCTTGGGAACCGAAACACAATTGGTTCTTGGTGAACTTAATTTGGCTATAAAAAAGTTGGCCATTTGGTCAAGACCGGAAAAGGTGCCTTCGCCTTTACTGAATTTTCCATCTTCGGATTATATCTATAAGGAACCCTATGGTGCAGTATTGATCATTGCGCCATGGAACTATCCATTTCAGCTGGCACTTGCCCCACTGATCGGAGCCATAGCCGCCGGAAATACAGCGGTTATAAAACCTTCTGAAATTACTCCGAACACTTCCCGTATTATTCTGGAACTTATCACCGCTGTGTTTAAACCGGAACATGTATCCGTTGTTGAGGGCGGAGTAGCTATTTCACAGGAGCTCTTGAGTCAAAAATGGGATTATATTTTCTTTACCGGCAGCACCCGTGTTGGACAAATTGTTTATGAAAGTGCGGCTAAGCATTTGACTCCTGTAACTTTAGAGCTAGGGGGGAAAAATCCATGTATTGTTGATAAAACGGCATCGATCGCCCTAGCGGCAAAACGGATCGTATGGGGGAAATTCCTAAATGCAGGGCAAACGTGTATAGCACCCGATTATGTATTGGTGGATGCTTCGATAAAAGAGCGGTTTGTAACGGCATTAACACGGTATATAAAGGCTTCCTATGGAGAAAACATGGAATCGTCCACAGATTTTGCACGCATGGTAAGCA
>JBCBZE010000017.1:0-22972 GCA_039815505.1 Bacteroidota bacterium
GCTCATCCAATATTTTGGACAATTCCGAACGAAGGTTCTCGGTATTCAAATCCCCTTGTATGAGTTCTTTGACTACTTCTTTATCCATAATGAGGTTTACCAGGGAAATATATTCCAAAGTAATAATTCTTTTAGCGATCTGGTAGGATATCCAATTACCTTTATAACAGACCACTTGGGGTATTTTAAATAATGCGGTCTCTAAAGTTGCCGTGCCACTTGTCACTAAAGCCGCGTAAGAAATACTCAAAAGGTCGTAGGTGCGATTTTCAATAAAACCAACATTGGTGTGTTTAAGAAAGGGGCCGTAAAAGTCTTTTTCCAGACTTGGCGCTCCGGCAATGACAAACTGATATTTAGGAAAGGAATGTGTTACGGACAACATAACGGATAGCGTTTTATGTACTTCCTGTCTGCGGCTACCCGGTAGCAGGGCAATAATGGGTTTTTGAATATCCAAATGATTTTCTACCCTAAAACTGGCCTCATCAATTTGTGGTCTATCGAATATAACATCGATTAAAGGGTGTCCAACAAAATGAACGGGGTAGTTATGTTTTTTCTCATAAAAATCTTTTTCAAAGGGAAGAATAACGTACATCGCATCTACGTCTCGCTTAATTTTATGAATACGCCCTTCCCTTGAAGCCCATATTTGCGGGGAAATATAGTAATGGGTCCTAAACCCATTTACCTTGGCCCATTTGGCAATTCTAAGGTTAAAGCCCGAATAGTCAATACATATGATGATATCAGGGTCAAAGCTTTCAATATCCTGCTTGCAATAGGCAATGTTCTTGAAAATGGTCCTAATGTTCTTTAGTACCTCAAGAAAACCCATAAAGGCCATTTCTTTATAATGTTTTACAAGATGACCACCCGCCTTTTGCATAAGTTCCCCTCCCCAACATCGTATCATGGCATCGGTATCCTTTACCTTTAATGCTTTGATCAGGTTGGACCCATGCAAATCTCCAGATGCCTCTCCTGCAATAATGTAGTATTTCATCTTTATAAAGGATCAAGTTCAACGTTCAAGATCAAGTTTAATTTATATATCACTTTTTGTTTTTAATGACTGTTGCCATTATTTTTACTAGTTCCTCTACTTCATTAGGCAATTCTAACCCTTTTGACATATTAGTATAATTTATCTTTTTCAAGATTTTTAAGTTTACTCTTGATTCTTTGAACTTGTACTTAAAAAATCTTGTAATATAGGATTACCATAGCCGTCAACAAGGTAGCGATCATCACTCCTCTGGCCCTTTTGTCCCTACGAAGTTTTAAAAAACCAAAAAAGGCTACCAAATTAAGTATGGCCCCTAACGCCAACAAACTTCCAATATGCCCTTGAATAACTGCGGCTCTATACGTATCTGCTATGCTAAGGTCGGAGAAGAGCACAATGTACAAAAGGGTACCTATGGTATTGGCTATAATTCCTACCACAAACCCTATTAAAATTTCTTTTTTATTCATGTAAATTCCAGTTGTTTATATGCTGCATGGCATGATGGGCCGTTAAATCAAATTGTGTGGGGACTACCGAAATATAGTCATTGGCCAATGCCCACTCATCGGTATCCTCACCTTTGTCCAAAAGTTCAAACTCACCGGTAAGCCAATAGTAATCTTTACCGTTTGGACTGGTACGCTTATCAAATTTTTCCTTCCAATTGGCCTTGGCTTGCCTACAGATTTTAACACCCTTTATCTGTTTTTCCTCTAATTTTGGAATGTTTACGTTTAGCACAACCCCTTGTGGAATGCCTTTTTCCAGGGCCTCCATCACAATTTTTGTTATGGCTTTCTTTGCAGGCTCAAAATTGGCGGACCATGAATAATCGCATAAGGAGAAACCAATGGCAGGGATACCTTCGATACCTGCTTCAATGGCCGCACTCATAGTGCCGGAATAAATGACGTTTATGGAAGAGTTGGAGCCATGGTTGATACCACTCACACAAATGTCCGGTTTTCGATCCAAAAGTTCCTGCAGCGCCAATTTTACACAGTCCGCCGGTGTACCGCTACAACTGTACTCATAATCTTGTCCGTCATCCATTTTTAGCCTTTTGGAATATAGTGTGTTATCTATGGTTATGGCATGCCCCATGCCGGATTGAGGGCTGTCCGGGGCCACTACGACAACATCTCCAATTTCCTTCATAAAACGCACTAACGATCGTAATCCGGGTGCTGTAATACCATCATCATTAGTGATTAAAATCAAAGGTTTTTGCATGGCGTATAATTTATGGCATAAAAATACGTTTTTCATTAAGAATTAATCCCTAAGGTGTTTAACAAAAAATTAATGGGCTTGTTATAAGCTGGCATGGTTTTTTCACTATATTAGGGAATTCATATCTCGAGTAATGATGGATAGCTATTTGTCCACAGAAAAACTGAAAAGGATTTTAATATGAGAAAGAACGTTGCCCTCGCCCTATTGACCATACTTGTAGCTGTTGCGTCTTGCAGTTTTACCAACAAATCTTTTGAAAATGATGATAAGGATAAGTTATTGCTAGATCTTATCGCCTATGTGTTGGAACGTGGTCATTATGAGCCCAAAGATATCGATGATGATTTTTCTGTAAGTGTTTTTGAGGATTTTGTAGATATTCTCGATCCCACGAAACGCTATTTTTTAGAGGACGATATCATGGAATTTGAAAAGTATAAATTTCAAATAGACGATCAAATCAAAAATACGGATATCAGCTTTTTCAATTTAGTGCACGAAAGATTGATCAAACGTATGGACGAGGCCAAAAAAATCTATAAAGATGTGTTGGCGCAACCCTTTGATTATAGCAAAAAGGAAACCATAGACATTAAATATGAGGAACAAGCCTTTGCCACATCCAAGAAAGAACTGCGGGAACGTTGGAGAAAACAGCTAAAATATGCAACCTTGGGTACTTATGATTCCAAAATAGAGAATCAGAAAAAGAAAAAAGAGGAAGATACTTCCGCTAAACTACTGTCGCTTGATGAAATAGAGACCGCTTCAAGGGAGTCTACCATAAACACGCTTGACGAGTTTTTTGATTTTGTGGACGATTTGGAACGCAAGGATTGGTTTGTGCAATACATAAATACCATTGTGGATGAATTTGATCCCCACACCTTCTACTTTGCCCCAGAGGAAAAAGAAAAATTTGATACAAGTATTTCCGGAAAATTTGAGGGTATTGGTGCGCGTTTGCAGAAAAAGCCCGAAGGTGCTAAAATTGTAGAAATTATATCAGGGGGTCCTGTATGGAGGGACCAACAATTGGAAGTTGGTGATGAAATCACCAAAGTAGGTCAAGACGGTGATGTTCCTGTAGATATAGTGGGTATGCGATTGGACGATGCCATTAAAATGATCAAAGGTCCAAAAGGCACCGTTGTGGACCTTACCGTTAGAAAGGTAGATGGCTCTACAAGGATAATATCGATTACTAGGGATGTGGTGGAATTGGAAGAATCCTATGCAAAATCGGCCAATATCATTAAAGGCAATCAGAAGTTTGGACTAATCAACCTTCCTAAATTCTATGTAGATTTTGATGATTATAGCGAAAGAAATGCCGCTACCGATGTTGCCAAAGAAGTAGATAGATTAAAACAAGAAGGTATAGAAGGATTGGTGTTGGATCTTCGTGACAATGGAGGAGGTTCCCTTAAAACCGTAGTGGAGATGGCCGGTCTTTTTATCAAGGATGGTCCAGTGGTACAGGTGCGTTCCTCGGGAAAAGATAAGGAAGTATATGATGATAAAGATGAACGTATTCAATGGGATGGCCCCTTGGTCATATTGGTAAATGAATTATCCGCATCGGCTTCAGAAATATTGGCCGCCGCCATGCAGGACTATAAAAGAGCGGTAGTTATAGGAAGCAAGCAGACGTTTGGTAAGGGTACCGTACAGAATGTTATTCCTTTGGATAATATTGTTCGAAGTAACGAGCATGGGGATTTAGGGGCTATAAAGTTGACTACACAAAAGTTTTATAGAATCAACGGTGGATCCACCCAGTTGGAAGGGGTTAAAAGTGATGTTGTTGTTCCGGATAAATATAGCTATATAGATTTGGGAGAACGTGATCAACAAAATCCGTTGGCTTGGGATAAAATTTCTCCTGCGAATTACCAACCGTGGGATGGTTATATTGATTATGAGCAGACCATAGCCAATAGTAAAAAAAGAATGTCGGCAAGTAGACAATTACAATTGATAGAAGAAAATGCAAAATGGTTAAAAGAACGACAAGACGAAACCGTCGTTTCTTTAAATTATGAGGTGTACAAAGGCAAAGAGGAAAAAATAGAAAAGAAATCCGAATATTTTAAGTCCATATCCGATTATGATTCACACCTTACTTTTGAATCCTTAAAATACGAGCAGGAATTGTTTACCAAGGATTCCATATTAAGGGAGAAAAGAGATCGATGGCACAGGGATTTAGCAAAAGATGTGTATGTAGAGGAAGCAGTCAATGTCTTGCAGGATCTTAAGATCAATAATATAAAAAACAATACAAAACTGGCTAGTGTCAATAAAGGATAGTGCACTTGAGTAGTTTAAACAGTATATAAAAACCTGGCCCTGGCCGGGTTTTTAGGTTTTATGACCCACCATTAATACCTGCTATTTTTTAGTAAGCGCCATAGTTTATATATTTATGGAACAGGAATGTATGAAACCTTCGCACAATGGCCTTCAAAAAAATTGGTTTACCCCTATTCATATCTTTGTTCCTCTTTGCCTGTCAGAGCGATGACAATGGTGCACCGACACCTATAGATAACCCCGACCCCGACCCTAATGCAATCGATATAATCCTGAGTGACGAAGTAAGCTTAAACCCAACGGGATATGCACCGCTTTCGGCATCTATTGCCTTAGCGCTCAAAGAGCCCGTAAGTGTCCGTATGAGGGTGGTTGGGCAAAATGGCAACGACTCGGATATTGTTCAGGATTTTTCGGATATGGGAACGAACTTGACCATTCCTATACACGGATTGTATGCGGACTTTGACAATACCGTAGAACTTACTTTTTTCGATGACTCCGGAAATAACCTAGGGGTGGAGCGGTATACGATAAAGACCACACCGCTTATTTCTGAAATGCCATTAATATCCATTCAAGAAGCTAAAAGAGAACAGATGGCAGATGGGTTTACGTTAGTAAGCTATTTTGGACATAATGGAGCCGTGTTCCCACAACGTCCGTTTATGTTCGATTCTTTCGGAAGTATTCGATGGTATCTTGATTTTAGCAGACACCCTGTTCTTAATACCCTTTTTTATGATAACGGTGTAGAGCGTCTTGCCAACGGCAATTTTTATTTTGGCTCCGGGGGAGGGGCCTTTGGAGGTGGAGGGGATAATACGATCTATGAGATCGATCTTTTTGGTTCCATTCTAAATTCATGGGAGATGCCTGGTTATGGCTTTCATCATGAAGTGAGCGAAAAACCAAACGGTAACTTTTTAGTCACTGTAAGTAAGTTGGGTGCACCGACCATAGAAGACTATATTATCGAAATAGATCGGAGTAGTAAAGAAATTATTAGGGAGTGGGACTTAAATGAATCCTTGCAAAATACTCGAATGACACTTATAGAGGATATGGTGGATTGGATTCATGTAAATGCGATTACCTATGATGCAACCGATGATACCATTATTATTTCGGGGCGTACGCAAGGGTTGATTAAATTGACAAATGCCAATGAAGTGGTTTGGATTATGGGCCCCCAGAAAGATTGGGGAATGGCGGGGAACGGGATGGATTTAAATTCGTTTTTATTGAATCCATTGGATAACCAAGGACAACCCATATCTGATCAGGCTGTTTTGGACGGTGATGAAAATCATCCCGATTTTGAATGGAATTGGTATCAGCACGCTCCCTTGGTCATGCCCAATGGAAACATTATGTTGTTCGATAATGGCGATAACCGAAACTTTATAGGAAACACCTATAGTCGTGCCGTAGAATACAAAATAGACACCCAGAACAAGACAATTCAACAGGTGTGGGAATATGGAAAATCACGTAGCTCTGGTTTATATTCCAGGATAGTTTCCGATGTTGATTATTTAGAGTCCGTAGATCATGTACTGGTCTCTCCCGGGGCCATATCAGCTGGGGGGCAGATTTCTGGAAAATCAGTCGAAGTGGATTATATGACAGGAGCCGTTATTTTTGAAGCTACCATTATACCACCTTTGGCTTTCTTCGATGTAATAGCACTCCATAGAACAGAACGTTTATCCCTTTATCCAGAGCAGTAGCAACGTACCGATAGCGACTATAAGGTGTTTTTTCGTTTGATTTATTTTAGCTAGATGAGAAAGAGAACCGTATATACCATTTTGTTAATTAGCTGTATCATTGGTTTTTGGGTGTTCGAAAACTTCTATACTCCTGCTACCTATTCGGTACCTAAGGGAGAGGATCCCCGGGCAAAAATAGCTTCCCACATACTACCAAGTTCCACCACCGGGGTTATCGTGGAGCATACCAATTATTCGCTTTCCTATAACGAAACCTATGAACAGGCAGAATGGGTAGCTTATGCCCTAAAAAAAAATCATTTGACGAACGATGATAGAAAACGCCCGTATTTTATAGAAGACCCTAAGGTAAGGACTAAATCAGCGGATTGGCGCAATTATAGAGGTTCTGGATATGATAGAGGTCATCTTTGCCCCGCCGGTGATCGTAGATTTTCCGAATATGCCTATAAGGAGACGTTCTATACCAGTAATATTAGCCCTCAGAACAATGATTTCAATGCCGGTATATGGAATAGGTTAGAGCAAAAGGTACGCTATTGGGCCAAAAAATACGATAACTTATTTGTAATTACGGCAGGTGTCTTGGAAAAAGGGCTTTCCACTATTGGGGATGAAGATGTTGCCGTTCCGGAGTATTACTACAAAATTGTGTTTGTGGGCAATTTGGATAATCCAAGGATGTTGGGGTTTTTAATGCCTCACAAAGAAAGTACAGCACCTTTACAAAACTTTGTAGTTCCCATAGATGAAATAGAGCATATGACCGGAATAGATTTTTTTGGGTATTTACCGGATTCCCTGGAAAAAAAGTTGGAAAGTACAGTTAATTTAAAGGGATGGGTATTCTAAAGCCATTCTTTTAATCTATTTGCATCCAACTTTAAGAAGACAAAAAGCAAAATAGTAAAGCCTAAAAGACCTGATCCGCCATAACTAAAAAAGGGTAAAGGAATACCTATGGTGGGCAATACACCAATGACCATACCCACGTTGATAAAGTAATGGACCAATAAAATGGAGATTACACCATAACCGTACATTCTACCAAAAGCATTTTTTTGTCTTTCCGCCAGGAACACTAAACGTAAAAACATAATAGTAAACAATATAATTACCGTAGCGGTACCAACAAAGCCCCATTCCTCACCTACCGTGCTAAAAATGAAATCCGTGTGTTGTTCCGGTACAAAATCCCCCTTGGTACGTGTACCTTCCAAAAACCCTTTTCCAAAAAAACCACCAGATTCTATGGCTTTTTCTGATTGATAGGTATTATATCCTATGGTTTTCCGTATTTCCTCTAACTTTTCAGGATCTTTCTCTAACCGGAGCCACAGACTGAATCTATCCCTATGGCGTTGTTCAAAGACAGAATTAAAAACAAAATTTACGGATAGCGAAAAAGCGATAGCTACTACAAATACGGATATCAACGGTAATAAAGGAACTTTAAAAGAAGCACGTTTGAGCAGGAAAAATAGAATAATCAACAACGCCAGTACAATTCCCACCCATATAGTGCCAAACTTTAAGGTAGTTACAAAGATGATAATGGTCAAAAGGGCCAAGCCCAAATAGATCAAAGGAAGCCCTTCCCTAAAAATAACGAAAACCAATGCAAAAAAAATCAAAGCACTTCCCGGGTCTGGTTGGGGAATAACTAAAACTGCCGGAATTAGGATGATCAAAAACGCGTACAGTTGATCTTTTCTGCGCTTTATATCGGTTTGTATATCACTTAAATATTTTGCCAACGCCAAAGCCGTGGCTACTTTGGCAAATTCTGATGGCTGTAAGTTAAAAAAGCCAAGATCGTACCAGGATGTGGCTCCAGCAATGGTTTTTCCAAAAACAAAAAGCCCCAATAGTAAAGCACAGGAAATAATATACAGAACGCTGGAAAAACGTTCATAGAAATTAGCTTCCAAGGTAAGTATAATGAGGATGGAGACAATGCTTACCCCTATGAAAAATAATTGTTTTCCGTACAGCAGGGAGAAATCTAGAATAGAGGAATCATCTTCGGAAAAAGTAGTGGAGTAGATGTTGAGCCATCCAATAGCTACCAAGGAAATATAAAGCAGGACAGTGAGCCAATCTACTCGTTTTAAAACGTCTCTACCAGACATACTCGTTTATCTTGAAAGGTTGTCCGCTGTAAGGTTTGGCATATTCATGTTCCAATGTTTTCTCCAACATGCGTTGCTCCAAGTCCTTACGTGTAATTTCACCTTTGAGATACTTTTCTATTAATAGCGAAGCTATATGGCCCGCATAGCGAGATCCGTAATAGCCATTTTCAATGTATACGGCTATTGCTATTTTAGGATTATCCACGGGAGCAAAGGCAACAAAAACGGAATTATCCGTCAACTGGGTTTTGACCCCATCTATTTTTGTGAAGTTTTCAACGGTTCCCGTTTTCCCTGCGATTTCAATATCGGGTACCTGTACCCATCTCGCAGTTCCTTTTTTATATACATCTGCCATCCCCTGTATTACCGGTTCAAAGTGTTTTTTGTCTATTGTGGTATGCTTGGGTTCAGTAAATTTAGGTTCGGTGATATCCGTACCGTTTATTTTTTTTAGTAGGTGGGGTATAAAGTAATGCCCCCTATTGGCTATTGCCGCGGTCATATTGGCCAGTTGCAGTGGCGTTACCGCGACTTCTCCCTGACCAATGGAGTTGGAAATAATGTATGAGGACACCCACCGATTATCTCCGTACCATTTATCATACATTTCCTTGTTGGGAACTCTTCCCGGTCTTCCGGTGTAGATGTCGGAACCTAAAAAACCACCTAACCCAAAACTCTTCATATGCTTTTCCCATACATCCATACCCTCATCGGTCGTGGGGAATTGTTCATATATTTTTCTAAAGGTGCCCGCGAAATAAGCATTACAAGACTTATATATCCCTGAATTCATATTGCGGATTCCACCCCCACAATGACACCCCCTTTTTGTTCTACCCACATAAAATCCATTGTAACATCTAATGGTAGTCTCAGGGGTAATTGCCCCTTCTTGCAAGGCAACCAAGGCATTTAAGGTCTTAAAAGGTGATCCGGGTTCTTTTTCAAATGAAATCGATCGATCAAACAAGGGCTTGGCTATAGTGTCATAATACAATTTTGTATAATTTCTAGACCGTTTTCTGCCCACTAAAAGCGATGGGTCATAGGTAGGACCGGAAATCATGGCAAGAATTTCCCCTGAGGCCGGTTCAATGGCCACTATACCGCCTCTTTTCCCGTGCATCAATTTTTCACCATACTCTTGGAGTACTTTATCCAGGGTTAAACTTATTTCTTTTCCCTGTTCCGGCAAGGTGTCCAAAATGCCGTTTTTAAAAGGTCCTATATCCCTGTTGAAACGATCTTTTTGAATGTATTGCACTCCTTTACTTCCTCGCAGCGTCTCTTCATATTGTTTTTCCACCCCGGTACGTCCCGTTAATTCTCCTTGGACATAATACGGATTACGCTGTAAATCTCGCTCGTTCACCTCACTGATATAACCCAATACGTTTGCGGCACTGGTGGTGGCATAATATCTCAACGATCGTTTTTGAATATAAAAACCATCATATTTCCTCATTTTTTCCTGTAGTCGTGCATAATCTTCCTTGGAGAGTTGGGGGACCAATACGGAAGGCAGCCTAGGGGAATATACCCTTGCTTTCCTCAATGTTTTAATAAAAGTTTCCTTGTCCACTCCCAAAAGGCTACAGAACTCCAAGGTGTCCAATGGTTGTACTTCTCTTGGAATTACCATTACGTCATAAGCAGGTTGGTTCCCTACCAATAGTTTTCCGTTTCTATCGTATATATATCCTCTTTCGGGATAATCATATATAGCCTTTACCGCGGTATCTTCCAAAACCTGATTGGGGGAAAAACTAAATATCTGTAGGTAAGACAACCTACCGATAAAGCTAATCCCGATAATTACAATAATGGACGATAAAAGAATCTTCTTCATTGAAAATGAAATTTATCTATTTCATATTATTCCTTGCTTACACTAAAGAGCGAACCAAATAGCAGACATAATAATAAAGTAGCCCCACCGACCGAAAGCACTTTTTTCAAAATTAACAGCAAATTCGATAAACTGAAAATTTCCAAAGAAAAGAAAATCAAATGGTGCGTTACTACTAATAACGCTAAAAATGTTATTTGTTGTGCCTTTGTTGAGTTGGATAATTTAAAACTTTGAAATTCATAATTTACACCAAAACAAAACCGCATAATAATGGGCCTTAGATAAGCAATGGTAACCGTTGAGGCCGCATGCAAGGCCATGGTGTCGGAAAATAAATCGATACTGAATCCCAATAAAAAACTTACTCCCAAAAAGACGGCCCTATTCTCCTTGATAGGATACCAATAAAGAAATAGGATATATACCATCGGATTGATGAAACCAAAGAAATTAAGCTTATTAAAAACAAGGACCTGCACAAAAACGAGCAGCATAAATCTAATGATGTTTATGAAGTAATAATTATTGGTCATTTTCGGTTTCCAATTGTAATTGCTCTATTTCCGGCCTATTGATATTGTTGATAATGTATACAGTTTTAATATCGGCCATGTCATTGAACAATTTCACATCTATATTATAAGAACTTTTGGAGGTGTTCAAATCAAACTTTTGGATGGTGCCAATAGGGATATTTTCAGGAAATATACTGCTGCGGCCACCGGTAACTATAGTGTCGCCAACGAATAAGGTAACCAGCCTTGGAATATCATTTAATTGAACTACATTATAATTATCCGTATTCCAAATTAGCGAGCCAAAATGATCGGAGTTCTTCATTTTTGCATTGATATTCGATTTTGTATTCAAAATACTTTGTACACTGGCATAGTTTGAAGAAGTACTTTCCACGATTCCCAAAATTCCGTTATCCGTAATAACCCCCATATCTTGTTGTATCCCCTGTTTTTTTCCTTTATTTATGGTGATGTAGTTCCTAGGGTTGGCATAACTGTTTTTTATGACCCGTCCGGTCCATATGGTGTAGTTGATTTCCGTTGTATCCAATACAACGGAATCCATGGGTTTTAGGTTAAACAGGAGTTTTCTTAATCTCTTGTTTTCCTCTACCAGTTTCTTATTTTCCTTATTCAGGTTAAAGTAACCTGAAATAGTACTCGAGGTTTCATAGATGTTTCCGCTAATCCAATTGGAGGAATTAAAGAATTTTGATTGATGGTAGGAATGGGACCTAACGGTGAATCCCAGTGAAATGCTAAGCAACAAGAAATAAAGCAATGAGATTTTATATCGTATTATGAAGTTAATGATCTGCTGCATTCACTTTTCTTATTTACTTCCTGTATGATGCCTGACTTACTGACGTTCAGGGTATGGTAGCAATGGCCCTCTAAAACTATTTGATAAGAATACTCTTATAGCGCTCTAAATTTTTCAAAGCAATTCCGGTTCCTCGTACTACCGCACGCAACGGATCTTCGGCAATATAAACGGGTAAATCCGTTTTTTGCGATAATCGTCTATCCAGGCCTCTCAACATAGACCCACCACCGGCCAAATAAATTCCCGTATTGTAGATGTCAGCTGCAAGTTCTGGTGGCGTTTGGGACAGGGTTTCCATAACGGCATCCTCTACTCTTAAAATGGATTTATCCAATGCCTTTGCTATTTCCCTGTATGAAATTTGTACCTGTTTGGGTTTTCCGGTTAAAAGATCACGTCCTTGAACCGATTTTTCATCAGGAGGTGATTGAAGGTCTTCTGTAGCCGAGCCAATTTCAATTTTTATATGTTCGGCCGTGCTTTCGCCGACGTATAAATTGTGTTGGGTACGCATATAATAGATAATATCATTGGTAAACACATCGCCTGCAATTTTAACCGATTTATCACAAACGATTCCACCCAAGGCAATCACCGCAATTTCAGTGGTACCACCACCAATATCCACGATCATGTTGCCTTTTGGTTGCATAATGTCCAAACCAATACCGATTGCAGCGGCCATAGGTTCATGAATAAGATATACTTCTTTTCCGTTGACGCGCTCGGCAGATTCTTTTACCGCCCTCATCTCTACCTCGGTAATTCCAGAGGGAATACAGATAACCATTCGTAAGGCAGGTGGAAACCATTTTTTCTTTAGGGCAGGAATGTTTTTGATGAACATATTGATCATCTTTTCAGAGGCATCAAAATCCGCAATTACACCATCTTTCAATGGACGTATGGTTTTTATATTTTCATGGGTCTTTCCCTGCATCATGTTGGCCTCTTTGCCTACGGCAATAATTTTCCCGGTTACCCTATCACGGGCTACAATGGAAGGACTGTCCACAACAACCTTGTCCATATGTATGATGAGGGTATTGGCCGTGCCTAAATCGATGGCTATTTCCTCCGTTAAGAAATCAAAAAATCCCATTTGTGCTAGTTTGGTTTCGGATTAAAAGTAAATTTTATCGACAAAAGTAGCAAAATTAATGCTTAAAATGACGTGTTCCGGTCATTACCATGGCAATTCCATTGGCATTACAATAATCAATGCTTAATTGGTCCTTTATAGAACCTCCCGGTTGTATAACACTACGTATACCACTTTTATGTGCAATTTCCACACAATCAGGGAATGGAAAAAAAGCATCGCTTGCCATTACGGCACCTTCCAAATTAAACTTAAAAGATTCAGCTTTATGAATTGCTTGGTTCAGTGCATCCACCCTGGATGTTTGTCCCGTACCGCTGGCGCAGAGCTGTTTGTTCTTTGCTAAAACTATCGTATTACTTTTAGTATGCTTACAAAGTTTGGAAGCAAAAAGAAGGTCTTCTAATTCCGGTTCGGAGGGTTTCTTGTCCGTTGCATAGGATAAATCCGCAAGTGCATCGGTTTTATTATCCTTATCCTGTACCAATACGCCGTTTAAACAGGTCCTTACAATGGTTCCCGGTAAGTCAACCTCATTTTGTATGAGAATGATACGATTCTTCTTGCCCTTAAGAATTTCCAAGGCTTCGTCCGAATAGCTCGGGGCGATAACCACCTCACAGAATAATTTATGGATTTCCTCGGCGGTAGGGACGTCGATTTCCATATTGCTTATAAGGATACCGCCAAAAGCGGAAACAGGGTCACCAGCTAGCGCATCCACATAGGCTTGGTAAAGAGAATCCCTTTGGGCAAGTCCGCATGCATTATTGTGTTTTAAAATGGCAAAAGTGGGGGCATCACCCTTAAATTCACCCATTAAATTCACCGCAGCATCTACATCCAAGAGGTTATTATAAGATAATTCCTTACCGTGAAGTTTGGTGAACATAGCTTCAAAATCGCCAAAGAAAAACCCTTTTTGATGTGGATTTTCCCCATAGCGTAATACCCTCCCCTTGGTTTCGCTTATTTTAAGTACCGCTGCTTCAGATTGGTTGAAGTAGTTAAAAATAGCGGTATCGTAATGTGAGGATATGTTAAACGCCTTCGTGGCAAAATGCTTTCGGTTTTCCAAGGTGGTAGTTCCTTCTCCTTCTGTAATGACATCAAGAAACTCATCGTAGTCCTCCATAGAAGAAACACATAGGACATCTTTATAATTTTTGGCCGCTGCCCGTATTAAGGAAATACCTCCAATATCTATCTTTTCAATAATATCTTGTTCCGAGGCACCACTGGCCACAGTTTTCTCAAAAGGATATAAATCAACGATTACAATGTCTAATTGAGGGATGTCAAATTCTTCCAATTGTGCCACATCACTTTCGTTGTCCTGCCTATTCAAGATTCCGCCAAACACTTTGGGATGCAATGTTTTTACCCTGCCTCCTAGAATAGAGGGATAGCTGGTTACGTCCTCCACCGGAACAACTTCTACCCCTAGTTCCTTAATGAATTTTTCCGTTCCGCCGGTAGAATAAATGGTTATTCCAAGTTCTTGGAATTTTTTCACAATAGGTCCTAGTCCGTCCTTATGAAAAACAGATATCAGCGCGGACGTGGCTTTTTTGGAGGTGCTCATTTTTTATGCTTATGGTTATCGAATAAATTACAATCAATCTCTTTTGAAAAGCAATGGAAATGGTCCAAAGTAGCTTTTAACAAGAATGACGGACAATCCGACAAATGTAATTTTTTTGAATCTAAAAAATGAGAAGGGTTATTAACAAAACCGTTAAAGTTTTAAAGAATTTGGGCCACTTTCCGGTTTACGGTTTCCAAAAATCGTTCATCTTCAGCCGTAAACGGATCAGGCGTGTTGGAATCAATATCAATTTGACCTATATTTTCCCCGTTTACAAAAAGTGGTACCACAATTTCCGATTTAACGGTAATGCTGCATGCAATATAGTTGTCCTGTGCCTGAACATCGGGGACTACAAAGTTTTCGTTGGAAACGGCTACCTGTCCGCAAATACCCTTCCCAAAAGGAATTATGGTATGGTCGGTGGGCTCGCCGGCATAAGGCCCTAGCTTTAATTCTTCTTTGTCTCCGTTCTTAAAGTAAAAACCTACCCAGTCGTAATAGGGAATGGTATCCCTCAAAAGCTCACATAGCCGTTGCAGACGATATTCAATATCTTTGCTACCGTCATCCAGAACGGAAGCTACTTTTGACTCTAATTCCTTTAGCATTGTATGTTTTTTATAAAGGTATTTAAAACTTGATTTTAAGTCGATTTTTTGACTAAAAATTACATGCAAGCTAACTTAAATCTTCGTTAATAAGAGGTATAAGGTCGTATAGAATCGATAATTTCTTATTTTTGTACCGATGAAAAGTTTTTTTCTTAGAATTGTGTCGGTTGTAATGGCACTCCTGCTATTGGCTTCCACCACCTCATGGTCGGTAGAAAAGCACTATTGTATGGGGCATATGATAGACATGGCGTGGTTTGGTGAAGCGGATAGCTGTGGTATGGATATGGCAATGACGGGTGAGATGGCGGAAAAATCATGTTGTACAGATGAGGTGGTCGTCATGGATGGTCAGGATAACCTAAAGCTTTCTTTCGAAGATCTTAATTTAGAGCATCAATTCTTTTTGATTGCCTTTACCCATTCATATATTGATTTGTTTGAAGGCCTTAAAGAACACATAGTTCCCCATAAAGAATACCCACCTCCAATTTTGGTCAAAGACCTTCAGGTTTTGAGCCAAGTATTCCTTATTTGATTTACCATTGTTTTACGGTACAATACGTAATAATTGTCATTCCTTTTTTTAGGAACGATAAATGAGTTAAATCAAAACGAAAATCATGAATAAACATATATGGCTTTTGGTCATGCTATTTTCCTTAGCAGGAAAAATGTATGCACAAGGTCCTCCGATTACCGCGGATAAACCCATTATGCTCGGGGGCGGTAGTTTTACAATGAAGACATTGACGGAAATTAGAAAAACGGAAAGAGGTACGTTCACGTACATTCCTCTTATGTTGCACTACCTACCTTCTTCAAATTCCCTAGTGGCCTTACACTTGCCCTATATTGGGTATAATTTTGAGAACGGTGGGTCCGGTAGTTCCTTGGCCGATATCAGGATATTGGGCAAGTATCAATTTTTCAGAAAAGACGGTACCGGTAAAACGTTTCGCATCGTAGCCAAGACCTTACAAACCTTGCCCACTGGCGATGAACTTGACCTTATAGATTTGAGCACGGGCAAGTATGCCGGATATTTTGGCCTAGTTGCTGGATACGAATCCCTAAAATATGGCATATCCAATGAGATAGGATACAACTGGATGCCTGATGGGACCTTGGATGAACTTCGATATAAATTGGGTTTTGGTCTTCCCTTGTTAAAACCGCAGTACCCCAATAAGCAATTGAACCTATACTTTGAATATACCAATTCTTGGGTTGTAGAAAGGGATTGGTATCAACTTTTATATGCACAGGGCGTTCAATATGCGGGGAAGAATATAACATTTGATTTAGCGGTTCAACTGCCGTTGGTGAACGATGTGGATGTAGGGAGGGAGTTAAAGTATAGTGTTTTTTTGGGAACACGTTATACGTTTTAACAAACAGATAAAAGAGAGTAAAAAAGTATAAAATAAAAATCATGAAGAAAAGAATTATAACAACATTGATCATAGGAATTTTGACCATGTACGTTGCAAACGCTCAAAAGACAATGGATAAATTCATGGTACAGGTAGATGGACTCGGGTGTCCGTTCTGTGCCTATGGCCTGGAAAAAAAATTCAAGGAGTTTAAAGGGATCAAGAATGTAAAGATCGATATAGAAACGGGTGACTTTAGCTTTAGTTATCCGGCGGAGAAGAAGTTAACCATGGAAGCGGTAACAAGCCAAGTGGAAAAAGCGGGTTATACACCCATAACCTCCAAAATAGAACGTTCAAATGGCAAAATAGAAACATCTGCCAAAGACGCCTCGGGCTTAATAAATAACGCTGCATTGATAGAGCAGGAAACTTTTGTCGCAGGTAATTGTGATCAGTGTAGGGCACGTATAGAAAAGGCGGCCAAGAACGTTCCCGGAGTGGTCGCCGTTTCCTGGAACAAGGATAGTAAAATTTTAACGGCCAAGTTTGATAGGGGAGCGACGTCCATGTCAGCTATTGAAAAGAGGGTATCAAAAGCAGGTCACGATACCAAGAATTTTAAAGCCAAAGATGAGGTATACAAGGAGTTGCCTCCCTGTTGTTATTATGAACGCATTGCAGATTAATCCAAGAAAAATGAAAAACCTGATTATACTAGTTTTAGTCCTTGCGGTATCCTGTGGAGAACGGGAAACAACCTCAAAAGAATGGGTGCTGCAGACCACAACCCAGTTAAATGACGTAAACCCCATTGGTATTGCCTTGCATGATGGAGCCTTGTGGTTATCGGATGGAGACCATAACCGACTAGTTCAAATAACCGAACAAGGAAATATTGTAAAAACTATAGATTCCTTGGAAAGGCCAATGCATATTGATGCGGATGAAGAAACGCTCTATGTGCCGCAATATGGAATGGATAATATTGCTACTTTTAAGGGTGAGGAAAAAGGCGCTTTGCACATGACGGATAGTTTGGATGCTCCCGCTGGAATATCTGTTTTTGGGAAAGAGAAAGCCATAGCAGATTTCTACAACAATAGAATTTTGTATTACAATGGAACCGATTGGATTTCTTTTGGCAAGGAAGGAAAGGCCAATGGGGAGTTTTATTACCCTACGGATGTACAAATTACTTCCCATAAGATATGGGTGGCAGATGCCTATAACCATCGAATCCAGGTATTTGATAAAAAAGGAAATTTTATTCGGATGATGGGCGAGGAGCAAAAAATGAATGCGGCTACCGGGATCTATATTTCGGGCGATGAGGTATTCGTAACCGATTTTGAAAATGACCGTATCTTGATTTTCGATATGGACGGAAATCTAAGACAAGCGCTTACCGAGGGTTTGGACAAACCAACGGATATGTTGATCAAGAACGGTTTTTTGCATGTTATAAACTATAGGAAGGGCACCATAAGTAAATATGGACAGAAAGAAGTTACAAGCGATATAAAGTCTTAAAAATGAAGCAGATTTATTCCATTAACGGAATGTCATGTGAGGGTTGCGTGGCAGCCGTTACCAATGAACTTCTAAAGGTGAAAGGAGTATTGGATGTAATGGTGGATTTAGAAAAGCAGCAAGCAGAGATTACGATGGGCCATCATATTTTATTGGGGGTACTTAAGTCCGCACTCTCCGATAAATATACCATATCCAAAAAAGGGATTCAAACTTTTGATGCCGAGCCCGATGTTTTTAGTGAAAAGTCAAAATTTGAGCAATTAACTCCGCTGTTCTTGATATTCCTTTACCTTTTTTCAGCTGCGGTTTTATTAAATTACAAGGATTGGGATACAGGACAGGCCATGCTAGATTTCATGGGGCTGTTCTATGTAGTGTTCAGTTTTTTTAAGTTGCTGGATCCCCGAGGTTTTCCGGTAAGTTTTAAAATGTACGATCCTTTGGCCAAAGTGCTACCTGTTTATGGATGGGTCTATCCGTTTATTGAATTGATGCTTGGGCTATTTTTTTTAATGCGCTTTCAGGTTGGGCTAGCGCTTATCCTCACTATAGTTATTTTGGGAATCACCACCTATGGGGTTACCAAAACCTTGCTCAATAAAAAAAACATCCGTTGTGCCTGCTTGGGAACCGCCTTGAAACTTCCAATGACCGAGGCTACCTTTATAGAAAATGCCATTATGCTGGTGATGGCCATATGGATGTTATTCCAAGGAAATCTCTTGCATATGTGATACCAAGGCGCCATCGTTTCCCATGCCCTCCACAAATATCTTTATGTTGGAAACATCGTTGTTAGGTAGTTTTACGGTAACCGAACCTTCTTTGTCGGTAACCAGTTTAGGTGCCCAATGAACGATACCAAAATCGATAAACTCTTTACTGAGAAATGAACCATACTTGGGCCTATAAAATTCTTTGGACCTTGTGAAACTGTTGGTAACCAGTTTTTCTGCAAAGCTTGATTTGTCGTTTCCGTTGCTACCTTCTTTTTTATAGATACGGATAGTGCCTCCAGATGCATTGGAATCGCCAGAAAAACCATCTTTTTCTATATATATTTCATCTATCCTGTTTAAAGGGATGTTGAAAAGGTCGTTACCGTCACGAACCAAAAAATCATCTATATATACTGCTACAGGCCCTGAAAATGGTCTGGGGTTGGCAATAAAAACTTGCCCTACCCCTGTGCTAATGGTAACTTGAAACCCCTTCCTTCTTATGAAATCGGTTAATAAGGGGCTTATCTTTGATTCCTCTTCCCCGATTTTAAAACCTCTAAAGAAATTTGTAATCAAAGGTGATTTTCTGGTCAGTTCTTTTGTTTCGGTAACGACCACTTCATCCAGTGTTATGGTGTTTTCTTGCACAAAACTTTTTGGCACGGTAACATCCTCTAACACCATGCTTATAGGATCGAAAGTAAACAAGGCATTGGTTCTATCATGTGGGGAAACGGCATCTACGAATTTTAGGTCACTCATAAAATCGATTTCCAAATCTGGTTTTCGAAGTCCACCTTTTTTTCCTTTTAACGAAAATTGGATAGTATCCCCTTGCTTCAATAAAATATTGGTAATACTAAAATCTGTTTGCTCTTCAAGATCCAAGAACAGCATGGAATCGATGTTTCCTTGATTGACCACCAATTGGTCTTCTTTTCTAATCTTTGAATTCAATTTCCCTTCAACGGTGATACCAATTTCAAACGGATGTGCCATCTCTTTTGAATCCCCAAAAATATGCCGCCAGTCATAGCTGCTCCAGCCTTGGGTGAGTAATACAAGATCCAATTCGAACTCTTTTTTACGGGTGATATCCTTAAAATACCTGCCCGGGTCTTCCACTCTTGATTTTAGATAGGGCAGTAATAAGAAATTGGAAACAATATCGTTTTGGGGACTGTGGGCCATGGTGCTGGCCGGTAGCGCGGAGACACTTAAGGAAGTTGGGGTATTGTTTTTTGAAAAGACATTGATTTTGAAAGATATGGAGTCCCGGACTTTCTTTTGTGGTTTCTCAACAATTACATTTGCGATGTTG
The DNA here is from genome assembly GCA_039815505.1 of Bacteroidota bacterium. Lineage (GTDB taxonomy): Bacteria > Bacteroidota > Bacteroidia > Flavobacteriales > Flavobacteriaceae > CANLWN01. Next base: position 19,900 of record JBCBZE010000017.1, read on the forward strand.
ATGTTGGTATAATTAAAAATGAGCCGCTCAGAAATTGGTTCTAGATTTGCGTTGAAAAGCGTAATAATATTAGTGCCGCTTAAGAGTTTGTCTTTTGAAATATTGATCGTTGTGGAGGCTTCATCAAAAGTAAAGGAGTTAAGTGTCATAAGCCCGTCCCTGTGAATTGCCAAATAAAAGGGAGTGTTCTTTATATCTTCCAAGGTTTGCTCATTGGTTTTTAGGGATACAACAAGTTTGTTGTCCAGTATATTGTTCACGGTTAGTGTGATACCCTTATCCTTTGCTTTGGGAAGTTCTTTTTCCAGCGTTTGCGCATTAGCTAAAGTAATTTTGATTTTATAGGTAGTTCCTTTCTTATGCGTTAGCTCAAATTTGCCTACTCCAAAATCGTTACTGTAAAAACTCGTTATTGTTTCATTATCTTGGTTTATGACCTCACCTTTACTGATCTTGATTCCCTTTCCATTTTGGTTCGTAATTCTAATACCGACCGTATTAAGGACCTCTTGTATTAAATGCCCCCCTTCGGGCAGAATCTGTACGTCATACACCGGCGTAGTTTCCTTTTCGGGCTCCAAGGTTTCATTGATTATCGTTATCTTTTGGACAAAATCCAGGTTTTCCTTAAAATTTTTCATCCAAGAAGTACTTGCTTTAATGAAGTATGTGCCACTGGGTAACTCATTGTCTATTGGAAAACTACCATTGGCCTTTCCTTGTTCCATAAGGAATAATTCCTTTCGGACTTGCTTTCCGTCCTGATCGTATATACCACAGTATAAGTTGGTGGTTTCAAAAGAAGGGGAGTTGTTTTTTTTGGTATAGGCATATGCACTCCACCAAACTTCCTCACCTACGAGAAAAGTGGTTTTGTTTAAGTGTAAATGAACGGATTCCCGTGCTTGTTGAAAGTGGGTGTTATACTTTTCCCGGAGTGGTTCAATGGAAGGAGTATGTTGGGCAATTCCCGAAACCGTTATGAGAATAGATGATAAGAAAACGATAAAGGAGCGAGGTTCCATGATTTTTTCCTATAAGTTAGCAAAAAATAAAGGTCATAAAAAAGCCGTTTTCATTTGAAAACGGCTTTTTAAGATTTATTTGTGATAATGTCTACATCATCCCTGGCATTCCGCCACCACCCATTGGTGGTGGTGCAACCGGAGTATCTTCCTTGATATCCGTTAATGCGCATTCAGTTGTTAAGATCATGCCAGCAACAGAAGCTGCATTTTCCAAAGCTACTCTTGTTACCTTTTTAGGATCTATGATACCGGCCTTGAGCATACCTACGTAGCTCTCGGATTTAGCATCGTATCCGTAGTCGGCTTTGCCGTCCAATACTTTGGCAACGACTACGGAACCTTCCCCACCTGCATTTTCAACAATAGTACGCAAAGGGGATTCAATTGCCCTAGCGACAATTTGCAAACCTGTTTCTTCATCCGGATTTTCAACGGTTACTTTGGAAAGTACCGCTTTTGTTCTAACCAAGGCCACGCCACCACCTGCAACGATACCTTCTTCTACAGCAGCCCTAGTAGCATGCAGGGCATCATCTACCCTGTCTTTCTTTTCTTTCATTTCAACTTCGGAAGCGGCACCTACATAAAGTACGGCCACACCACCGGCTAACTTGGCCAAACGTTCTTGTAGTTTTTCTTTGTCGTAATCAGATGTTGTAGTCTCTATCTGAGATTTGATCTGGTTGACCCTCGCCTTGATATCTTTGGCAACCCCACCACCATTCACAATGGTTGTATTGTCTTTGTCAATGGTAACTTTTTCACAAGTACCAAGCATGTCCAAAGTAGCGTTTTCCAAGGAGAATCCCCTTTCTTCGGAAATCACGGTTCCTTTAGTTAAAATAGCTATATCTTCTAACATGGCTTTTCTTCTATCTCCAAAGCCAGGTGCCTTGACAGCGGCAATCTTTAATGAACCTCTTAATTTGTTCACTACCAAAGTAGCCAACGCTTCACCATCCACATCTTCGGCTATGATCAATAAAGGTTTTCCCGATTGTGCAACCGGTTCCAACACGGGAAGTAAGTCTTTCATGGCGGAGATTTTCTTGTCGAACAATAAAATGTATGGACTTTCCAAATCCGCAATCATTTTTTCAGAATCGGTAACAAAGTATGGGGATAAGTATCCTCTATCAAACTGCATTCCTTCCACTACGTCCACATACGTATCTGTTCCTTTAGCTTCCTCTACGGTAATAACTCCTTCTTTACCTACTTTTCCAAAGGCTTGTGCAATTAGATCACCAATGGTTTCATCATTGTTGGCGGAAATGGCGGCAACTTGTTTTATCTTTTCTGAAGAATCGCCAACTTTTTTGGATTGTTTTGTAAGATTTTCTACAATAGCCTCGACAGCTTTGTCTATACCACGCTTTAAATCCATTGGGTTTGCCCCCGCGGCTACGTTCTTTAATCCTTCTTTTACAATAGCCTGTGCCAATACGGTGGCGGTAGTGGTACCGTCACCTGCCAAATCGTTGGTTTTGGAAGCGACTTCCTTTACCATCTGAGCACCCATATTTTCAAGGGCATCGGCCAATTCAATTTCTTTGGCTACGGTAACGCCGTCTTTGGTTACTTGTGGTGCACCGAAAGATTTACTTATGATCACGTTTCTTCCCTTTGGGCCTAAAGTTACTTTTACCGCGTTGGCCAAGGCATCTACCCCTCTTCTGAGGCCGTCACGCGCTTCTATATCAAATTTTATATCTTTTGCCATTTTAAATATTTATTTGTCATTCCCGCAAAGGCGGGAATCTATTTTATTGTGTTATATAATTTACTTTGGATTCCCACCTTTGCGGGAATGATATTTTGGATTATACGATCGCTAGTATATCACTTTCGCGCATCATAAGGTAGTCTACGCCATCTAGCTTTAGATCGGTTCCCCCATATTTTCCATAGAGAACGGTGTCCCCAACTTTTACGGTTAGTTTTTCGTCTTTTGTACCTGGTCCAACAGCTACGACCTTACCCTTTTGTGGTTTCTCTTTAGCGGTATCCGGAATGATGATACCGGAAGCCGTTTTTGTTTCAGC
>JBCBZE010000356.1:0-3479 GCA_039815505.1 Bacteroidota bacterium
AAAGTTAGTAAAGCACTTTTACCATGGTAGACGAAACCATAAAGGTAAAAAACTAAACGGCTTTTTTGTATTTGGAGCCAATTAAATCCAAAGGATGGATTTTGGTGATAGTGCCCGCGGTTTTTTTAACGCTCTTCTTCGCACCGTTAACACTAAAGATAAGTAGTGCAGCATTTATAATAATCAAAATAGAAAGAATGCTTAGAAAGATGACCATGTTAATGGATATGTTTGCTATTACAACGTAAAAGTACGTCTTTTCTTATAGTATACGAGTAAAAACGCCATAATGTTGTGAAGATGTTAATTTTTGTTGTAAGCGTAAATTTTGAGTTAATTTTTAAGCATATATTTAATGAGGAATAGAATAATTACGAAACTCACAAAGACAATCCCTACCCATCTTACACCTTTATAATTACTGGCATGTAGTTTTTTATCCTTTTTATAGGAAAACACCATGACCAAGACAAAGGCGATAACAAAAAAACCCGCAAAAATTAATTGCCCATTGCTGAACATATTTTTTATTTTTACGCAAAGCTAACCTAAAAAGGTACTACCATGCAAGACAAACTCAATGCCGTTGAACTTTTTCATAAATCTTTTGGACTTGGGGTTTCCGATACAGTAAAGGCTAATTTGGGAGCATCCAAAAACCTGTTGCGGTTTAATTTAATGGATGAGGAGAACAAAGAATATTTGGAAGCTGTAAACAATAATGACCTAGTGGAAGTAGCCGATGCATTGGGAGATATGCTTTATATTCTTTGCGGTACTATTTTAGAACATGGAATGCAATATAAAATAGAGGAGGTCTTTGAAGAGATTCAAAGGAGCAATATGAGCAAATTGGGTGAAAACGGGAAGCCCATTTATCGTGAGGATGGTAAAGTATTAAAGGGTCCCAATTATTTTAAACCGGATATTAAATCTATTTTAGAAAAGTAAAAAGCCCCGTATGTCGAGGCTAGTTCGTTTTAGGTATATGAGAGGTGGTGCCTACACTTTGTATCGCCATCCAAACTTGTCCTCTGACTTATTATATTGGATATCCATTAGTTGTTTTTTAAATCTCCCAGCGAAGGAATCTTCCATTTTTGGAAGCTCGTAACGTTCACCTTTATAACCAAAACCTAAAATTGGATTGATGACTGCAGCCGTTCCACTACCAAACATTTCCTTTAACGTGTTATTTTTGGAAGCTTCCACTAACTCGGCAACTTTTATTGGGCGAATCTCCACTGAAATACCTTGATCCCGTGCCAAAGCAATAACACTCTTTCTTGTAACGCCATCCAATATTTTATCACTGGTAGGACCAGTAAATAAATTATCCCCAATGCGAACAAAGATGTTCATGGTTCCCGCCTCTTCAATATACTCATGGGTGTTGGAATCTGTCCAAACCACCTGCTGAAAGCCTTCTTCCAAAGCTAGGTTCGTGGGGTAGAACTGCCCGGCATAATTACCGGCCGCTTTTGCGTAGCCAAAACCGCCATCTGCCGCCCTACTGTATTTTTCCGCGATTTTTACCCGAACTTCCCCTCCGTAATAGGATTGGGCCGGTGAAAGAATGATGATAAACTTATATTCTTCGGCCGGTGATGCCATAACACTGGCTTGTGAAGCAATTACAAAGGGACGTATATACAAAGAGTTTCCGTATCCAGGTTTTATCCATTCATTATCCAATTGTAAAAGTGTTTTGAGACTATCAAAGAAAAAATCCTCTGGAAATGCTGGCATGGCCAATCTACTGCACGAGGCATTGATCCGATGAAAATTTTCATCGGGTCTAAACAACCATACATCTCCTTGATCATCTTTGTAGGCCTTCATGCCTTCGAATACAGCCTGGCCGTAATGAAATACCCTTGCCGACGGTTCTAAGGAAAGTGCCTGGTAAGGCATAATGCTTGGGGTTTGCCAAGTACCATTTTTGTAATCGCATACCATCATATGATCGGTAAAAACAGCACCAAAAGTTAGGTTTTCAAAATCAACTTGATTGATTTTCGAAGTTTTTGCCTTCTCAATTTTCAGTTTACCCATTGTTGTTTCCATACTAAACGACTATTTAAAAAATAAAATTAACGAATTATCATAAGGTGATACTTCTTTTTTCTACCAAAAATGCCCAGTTTTGTGATAGATATTCAATTTTTACACTATCTCAAAGGTTTTAACATCTTACTTGCATTTTTAACGGTATGCTAAATCCATAAAATACACTTAAAATAGGGTGAAACGGAAAGTAATAACTACATCGGACGGTTCAACGACCATTCATCTAGTGGATTGGGACGAGCAATACCATTCCAAGCATGGGGCAATTCAAGAAGCATATCATGTTTTTATAAAAAATGGCCTTTCCCTTTTTCAAAATCGATCCATTTCTATTTTGGAAATAGGTTTTGGAACGGGTTTAAATGCGTTGATTACTTGGATGGAAAGTAATGCCCGTGGTTTAAACATAGAATATACGGGGGTGGAAGCCTTCCCCATAGCAAAGACCGAGTTACAAAAATTGAACTATATAGCCGAACTAAAGGCGCGGACCTACCACAAAGGATTTTATCAAATGCACCGGGCACCTTGGGAGGAAAAGGTGACAATTGCGGAGAACTTCAGATTAACCAAACAAAAGAAGGATTTTGCCGAAATTGCCGAAAGTGATTTGTTCAACCTCATTTATTTTGACGCTTTTGGTGCTAGGGTGCAACCAGAGCTATGGACGGCCTCAATTTTTTCAAAAATGTATAGGGCATTGAAAGTCAACGGCACTTTGGTGACATATGCCGCCAAAGGAAGCGTAAGGAGAGCCATGCAAGCAGTTGGCTTTAGTGTAGAACGCTTACCCGGACCTCCCGGGAAAAGGGAAATGTTACGGGCCACCAAATTAGATGATAGTACCTTGGAAAAAAGTTAAATCCTAACAAAAGTTTTTACTGGCTTTAACCAAAGTTTAAACAATACTGTTAAACCTGAATTAAACCTTTGGTAATCACTTTCAAAAACCTATACTTTTACTTCAAATATGCGGGTCAGTTGGTGTGATAAACCTCTGTATAACCGAAAATTACAAGAGAGATGAAAGTTTTAATTACCGGTGCAACGGGCTTGGTAGGTAGTACAATTGTGGCGTTGTGCCTTAGGGAAAATATAGAGGTTAACTATTTGTCTACAAGCAAACGAAAGCTTGTTTCAGAAAAAAATTACAAGGGCTTTTATTGGAATCCCAAAACAGATGAGATAGACATGGATTGTTTTAGTGGGGTAACCGCTATTATTAACTTAGCGGGGGCAAGTATTTCCAAACGATGGACGACCACCTATAAAGAGGAAATCGTATCCAGTAGACTCAATAGTCTAAAAACCCTGCACAAAGCCCTCAAGGAAATTGATCATAGTGAGATAAATTCGTTTGTATCCGCTTCTGCCATAGGCTTATACCCTAATTCCCTATCCAATTTTTA